>CANJKY010000043.1 GCA_947474875.1 Gemmataceae bacterium | reverse complement strand
TCACCCCGGACATGCCGGGGTTCGAGGTGATCGAGGCCCGCGCCGAGAAGTGCGGTATCCGCGGCACCGCCACCGGCAAGATGCGGTTCACCAACGTGCGGGTGCCGAAGGAGAACGTCCTTGGGCAGATGGGTCGCGGGTTGCAGGCGGCGCTGACGGTGCTGAACTTCGGCCGGGTGACGTTCGGCGCCACCTGCACCGGGCACGCCAAGGTGTGCGTGAAGGCGATGGTGGAACACGCCAAGACGCGGAAGCAGTTTCAGCAGACGCTCGCCGAGTTCCAACTCGTGCAGAAGAAGATCGGGTTCGCCGCCGCCCACACCTTTGCGATGGAGGCGATGACCGCCCAGTGCGCCGCGTTCATCGACCGCGGGGCGGACGACTACATGCTGGAGACGGCCATCCTGAAGGTGTTCGCCACCGAGCACCTGTGGACGATCGTGAACGACACCCTGCAGATCTGGGGCGGGAAGGGGTACTTCAGCGACCAGCCGATCGAGCGGTGGATGCGGGACGCCCGCATCAACACCATCGGCGAGGGTGCGAACGACGTGCTGAAGGCGTTCATCGCTGTGGTCGGGTGTAAGGCGCCGGGCGAGCGGCTCAAGAACCTGCGGGACGACCTGCTCGGCGGGCGGTGGAGCCTGGGCAAGCTGTTCAGCGGGCTGGGCGCCGGGGCGAAGCTGGCCGCCCCGTGGCTGGCCAGCACCCCGACCGTTCCGGTGCAGAGCGCGGACCTGCAAGGGTACGCCAAACAATTGGCGGCGCTGACGAAGCAGTTCGGCACCACCCTGCCGCACGTGTTCCTGAAGCTGAAGGACGAGGAGACGTTCGTGCAGGCACAGCTCGTCCACGAGCGGCTGGCGGACATCGCCATGGACCTGTACGCGGCGGCGTGCGTGCTCAGCCGGCTGGACTCGATGGGCAGTGGGAACGGCAAGCCGGCGACCGACCCCTACGCCGACCCGGCGGCCGGGAAGGCGTTTCTGGCGATGGCCTTCCGCCGCATCAAGAACCACTTCGCCGCCCTCGACGACAACGACGACGAGGCGTGGCTGAGTGCCGCCAAGACGACGCTGGCGAAGTGGTGATTCCTTGTGTTCTGCTCGCTCCGCGAGCGGTCGTTCACCCGCTCGCGGAGCGAGCAGAACACGAAGAAGGCGGCTCCATTGACCGCCCGCGAGGCGCTAAAGGCGGCGCTCGCCGCCGCCTGGTAGAACATGGACCCCCACCTGCCGTTCCTGAAGGCCATCGCCGCGAACCCGGCGGACGACCTGCCGCGGCTGGTGTACGCCGACTTCCTGGAGGAAACCGGCGAGCAAGCCCACGTCGCCCGCGCTCACTTCATCCGCATACAGATCGCACAGGAGTTCTTACCTGTAGACAGTCGTGATCGCGCCCAAGCCGCGGAATCGGCGCTTGCCCTGCTCTGGCAACACCTCGGCTCGTGGAGCGGGGTACTGGCTCAGGCGGTTGGGGCGAACATGGATCAAGTGTGGTGGCGGCGGGGGTTCCCGAGTGAACTGTCGATCGATGCTGTGGATTTAGTCCGACACGGGCGGGCAATTTTCGAACAGTTCCCGATCGAGCGGCTGCGGCTGGAGCAAGACAGCGGGGGTGGCACCTCGTTTCAGGACATCGACTACCTGACTCGTGTCACCCGTTTGCGGGTCGGATTACACTTTGCCCACCTGCACGATACTCTGCCCGAAGATGACCCTTGGTTCTTCGCTCAGGTGATGCGGCCGGGGTTGCTGCCGTCTCTGCTCGCGCTCGACCTGTCCGGTAACCTCATCTCCGACCGCTGGCTGGTGCGGTTCGTCTCCACCCTGCCGAACGCCTCGTTCGCTGCCACCCTCGAAGAACTCGACCTGTCGAACTGTCACACCCTCACCGACGCCGGGGCGAACACGCTGGCGACCACCCGCAGTGCAAACCGGCTGAAGGTGCTCCGGCTGGCCGGCATCCCCCTCAGTGCGGCTGCGGTGGTCATGCTCGCACGGCGGTTCGGCGAGCGGCTAATCATCTAGGACCGCGGAAACTTGCCCCCGTCAATTCCCCGCGGTACGCTCAACTCTGTCCCGCCTCCGTCCACCTTCGCCGAGGTTCCGTATGCCCCGCCGGATCAGTTTGGGCTTCGCCGCACTCGTTGCGGTACTTTTGTCCACTCTTGTGGCGGCCGTCCCGCCGGACGCGGCCAAGGATCCCGTCGCGGCGAACACCGACGCCGAGAAGGCCCGCGCCGCCATCGGCCTGCCCGATGGGTTGACAGCCGAGGTGTGGGCGGCCGAGCCGCTCATGGCGAACCCGGTGGCGTTCTGCTTCGACGAGAAGGGGCGGGCGTTCGTCGCCGAGACCACCCGGTTCGACAAGGGCGTGCCGGACACCCGCGGGCACATGTACTGGCTGGACGAGGACATCGGCAGCCGGAGTGTGGAAGACCGGCTGAAGATGTACGCCAAGCACAAGTACGGGGCGAAGGACGATGGCTACCAGGGGTACGACGACCAGGTGCGGCTGGTGTGGGACAGCACCGGCAAGGGGCGGGCGGACAAGAGCACGGTGTTCAGCAAGGGGTACAACCAGCTCAAGGACGGCCTCGGGGCCGGGGTGCTGGCCCGCAAGGGGAGCGTGTACTACACGAACATCCCGGACGTGTACAAGCTGACCGACACGAAGGGCACCGGCGAGGCGGACAAGAGGGAGTCGCTCGCCACCGGGTTCGGGGTGCGGGCGCAGTTCATCGGCCACGACCTGCACGGGCTGCGGATGGGGCCGGACGGCAAGCTGTACTTCAGCATCGGCGACCGCGGGTTCAACGTCACCACCGTCGACGGCAAGAAGTTGGTGAACACCGACAGCGGGGCGGTGCTGCGGTGCGACCCGGACGGCAAAAACATGGAGATCGTGCACACCGGGCTGCGGAACCCGCAGGAGCTGGCGTTCGACGACCACGGCAACCTGTTCACTTATGACAACAACTGCGACAGCGGCGACCGCGCCCGCTGGGTGCAGATCGTGGAGGGCGGCGACAGCGGGTGGCGGTGCGGGTACCAGTACGGTACGCTCATGCACACCGCGGCGGTGCCGCAGGGCAACCGCGGGCCGTGGAACACCGAGAAGATCTGGCACGTGCCGGGGCCGGACGGCAGCCCGCCGGCGTATGTGGTGCCCCCGCTCAAGCACTTCGGCAACGGGCCGTCGGGCATCACGCACTACCCCGGCGTCGGGCTGAACGACAAGTACAAGGATCACTTCTTCGCCTGCGACTTCACCGCCAACCCCGGCGGCAGCAAGATCTGGGAGGTGAGCGTGAAGCCGAAGGGGGCCAGCTTCGAGGTGACGGAGAAGGAGTTCGTGCGGAACATGGTGCCGACCGACTGCGAGTTCGGGCCGGACGGGGCGTTCTACTTCTCCGACTGGGTGGGCGGGTGGAACCCGCCGGGCAAGGGCCGCATCTTCCGGGTGGTGGACGCCGAGGCGATGAAGAACCCCGCCGTGGCAGAGGCGAAGAAGCTGCTCGCCGAGGGATTCGAGAAGCGGAGCGTGGACGAACTGGCGAAGCTGCTCGGCCACCCGCACCAGCAGGTGCGGCTGGAGGCGCAGTATGAACTGGCGGGGCGGAAGCGGGATGAAGCGATTCCGGCGTTCGCCAAAGTTGAGCGCGAGTCGAAAGATCGGATTGCACGCATCCACGCGATCTGGGGAATGGGAATGTGTGGGGCGGCGACCTGGGTCAGCGGTCGGGCGAATGATCCGGACCCGGAGATCCGGACCCAGGTTCTCCGGACGCTGGCCCTCACCCAAGCGATGCCTGAGGTTCGCAGCACGGCAATGCGAGATGCGATGCGGCTGCTGGCAGACCCCGAACCGCGGGTGAAGGCCGCGGCAGCGATCGCTGTTGGGGCACTAGCCCGACAGCCGGCTCGGGTACTTGAGGGCGTGTCCGACCCGACACCGCAGACCGGGGACGTCACCGTTGCGTTATTGGCGTTGTTGAAGTCGAATGCGGACAAGGACGTGTACGTCCGTCAGGCGGCGGTGCAGGGGCTGGTGACGATGACCCGGAACCCGGATGACCTGCTCAATGCGTGGAAGGGGGCGATGAAGGACTACGACACCCCGGCGGTGCGGATGGGCGTGGTGCTAGCCCTGCGGCGGATGGAGTGCAAGAAGCTGAACGAGTTTCTGGGCGACGGCGACCCGAAGATTGTGGCCGAGGCCGCCCGCGCCATCCACGACCAGAATCTGACGGAGCCGATGGCCGACCTTGCCAAGTTGAGCGACACGTCCGGCCTGGAAGATGCGGTGCAGTTCCGGGCGCTGTCGGCCAACTTCAAGCTCGGTGGGAAGGAGCACGCCGAGCGGCTGGCTAGGTTCGCCGCCCGGTCTAACGAGCCGGACCACCTTCGCGCCACTGCCCTCAAGCTGCTGGCCGACTGGCCGAAGCCGAGCAAGCGGGACCACATCACCGGCTGCCGGCAGGACCTGGCCGAGCGGAACCCGCTGGTCGTGGTCGAGGCGATGAAGCCGGTGCTGGCGAAGATCTTCGTCGGGTCGGCCGTGGTCCGCAAGGAGGCTGCCGAGTGCGCCAAGAAGCTCGGCCTGTCCGACGCCGGCCCGCTGCTGTTCGCCACCGTTACGGACACAAAGCAGCCGGTGAACCTGCGGGTGGATTCGCTCATCGCACTGGACGAAATCCGGGCGAAGGAGCTGGACGCGGCCCTGAGGGTGATGGCGGATTCGACCGAGCCGAAGCTGCGGGGGGCGGTGCGAGTGATCAACGCCCGCAAGGATCCGACCGCCGCTGAGAAGGACCTGCCGGCGGTGTTGAAGGACGACAAGGCGGCGGTGGTCGAGAAGCAGATGGCGCTGGAAGCGATGGGCCGGCTGTTCGCGTCGAAAGACGTGGACGCGGCCCTAGCCGAGTGGCTGGACGAGTACCTGGCCGGGAAGGTGCCGGACAAGCTGAAGTTGGACGTGCTAGAAGCGGCTAAGGCGCGGGCCGAGAAGACCGGTCTCAAGTTGTACGCCCCGCTGCGGGAGAAGCTGAAGGCGATCGACACGGCCGCCCGCGCCGCCGAGGCGAAGGATCACCTCAGCCGGTTCCGCGAATCGCTCGCCGGCGGGGACGCCGACCGAGGTCGGGATCTCTTCCTGAACAACGCGGCCGTGTACTGCCAGCGGTGCCACAAGCTGGACGGCCAGGGCGGGGAAGTCGGTCCGCCGCTCAACGGCATCGCCGCCGACAAGCCCCGCGACTACCTGCTGGAGGCGATCACTCACCCGAGCAAGCAGATCGCCAAGGGGTACGAGAGCGTGCAACTGACGCTGCTCGACGGGCGGACGGTGAGCGGGGTGCTGAAGGGGAAGACGAAGGACGAGTACACCATCGCCACGTCGGACGCCAAGATCGTAAAGGTGCCGGCGGCGGACGTCGACTTCGAGAAGCCGGACAAGAGCGCAATGCCGGACGATCTGGTGAAGAAGCTGAGCAAGCGTGAGCTACGGGACGTGGTAGAATTCCTGGCCAGCCTGCGCGAGCCGGCGAAGAAGTAGGGGGGAGGGTGCGATGGCGACGCTGATACTGGACCCACATCTGGAAAAGCGGTTCCGGGACGAGTACCCGGACCGCTTTCGCGAAACCTGGGACGGAGTGGACACCTTGCCACCGACGCCGAACACCGAACACCAGCGGCTGGTGGTCCAGTTCAGCTCGGTGTTCTCTGCCGTGATCGACTGGGATCGTGGTGACTCGTGTTTCCCCGGAGCAAACCTGAGCGACCGTGCGGACGGCTGGGCGCAGAACTACCGCTGCCCGGATGTGCTCGTGTACCTGTCCGGGAACCCGGCGGTGGACCACGACACCCATTGGGTCGGCGGGCCGGACTTCTTGGTCGAGATCATCAGCGAGGGGGAAGACCCGCACGCCAAGTTCGCCTTCTACGCGGCGGTGAACACCCGCGAGGTTCTGGTGGTCGAGCGGAACCCGTGGGCACTCGAGCTGTTCACCCTGGTGAACGGGGCGCTGGTCTCGGCCGGACGGTCGGAGCTAGCGAACGGTCTGGTGCTGACGAGTGACGCACTCGGGCTGACGTTCAAGCTGGTGGCCGGATCCCCACGGCCGAAGGTCGAGGTGACGCACCCGGCGAGCGGCAAAAGGTGGGTGGTGTAAGCTCGAGGCCCCCGAACGGCCGTCCGGGGGCTCTCTTGTTGGGATCACTTTGCCTTCTTCATCACCGCGACAACTACCCCGCTCCCTTCCTTGCTGCCGAACTCGGTCGGCCGGTCCTTACCCGGCTCGGCGAACGCGATGGTGAGCGTGTCCCCGTCCAGCTTGTAGATGCCGAGCAGCGTCTTGTCCTTGTACCGCCCGCCGGTCGGCTTCATGTCGAACGCTTTCTTGTCCGCTTCCACCGTGAACTTGCCTTCGGTGGTGGGCAGCGTCTTCCCCTCGGCCGCCTTCATGGTGTACTTGCCGCCCTCGTGAACCCGGCTGGCGCCCGTGAACGCGTCGTCCTTCTTGCCGTCGCGGGTGACGGACTCGATCGTCCATTTGCCGTCGATCGGCGACTTGTCGGCGGCCAGACCCGCGGCCGACGCCACCAGAATCATGCCCGCCGTCAGCACAGTTCGCATCGGTTCGCCCCTCAGGTGGTCGGAGCCGTCAGCGTGAGCAGCGTCAGCTCCGGGGGGCAATTGTAGCGAACCGGCAGGCCGGTCAGCCCCAGTCCGCGGGACACGTACACGGTGGTGGCCGGCGCCTCCACCTGCCCGTGCGAATACTTGTCGCCGTACCGCGACGGGATGAACGGGTTGGTCATGCCCGGCACGATCACCTGCCCGCCGTGTGTGTGCCCGCTCAGCACCAGCCCGACCCGGCGGTCGGCCATCGTCTCGGCCAAGTCCGGGTTGTGGCTGAGTAGCAGTACGGCATCTTCGCGGGTGGCATCGCCGACCGCCGCGGCCGCGTCCGGCTGCCCACACCACAGGTCATCCACCCCGCCCAGCCGCAGCCGGTCCGCCCCGCTGGTCAGCCACACCCCGCGGTCGGTCAGCTCCTCGACCCCGGCCCGCCGCATCCCCGCCCGCGTCTCGTCCATCCCGTGCCAGTGGTCGTGGTTCCCAAGCACCCCGTACACCCCGAGCGGGGCGGACAGGTTCCGCAGCACGTCGAAGCACGGTGCGATGTACTTCCGATCGCGGAGGCAGTAGTCCCCGCCAAACAGGATCAAATCCGGCTGAAGGGAAAGGGTGGTGCGGACGATCTGGGCCACGAACTCCAGCTCTGTGTACGGCCCGTGGTGGATGTCCGTCAGGAACACCACCCGCAGCCCGTCGAACGCCCGCGGCAGGTTCGGCAGCGGTAGAGTCACTCGCTCGATCCGGAGCGACTCGGACTCGGCGAACCCGTACCCGACCGTCGCCGTCGGGACAACGACGGTTGACGCAGCGGCAACTCGGAGGAACGTGCGGCGGTTCATGACGGCCCCGTCGATCGACCTGACGCTGAAATGCTACCCAGGCACGGGGCGTGGATCGAGCCGAAACCGATTCACGTCTGCGAGTAGTATTCGTGCTGCCGGAAGTGCGGACACGCCGGGCCGGTGCGTAAACCCGAGGGATCGGGATTCAGGCCGCACTGTGAATCGGGTGGCGGGTGGTTTCGCGCGGGCTGAAATGCACACGGCTCCCGTGAGGGAGCCGTAGTCGGGGTGGCCGGATTCGAACCGACGACTTCTTGGTCCCAAACCAAGCGCTCTACCAGGCTGAGCTACACCCCGGTCGTCTCAGACATGGTAGCGTATGGACGGGTCGATGTCAGCCCGGGTTCGCATCACTTGTCAAGGGCGAAGCTTTTCAGGAAGTCGGTCGCGACTTCCTTCGAAATGGCGTCGGACGGTCCGGCGGCGGTGACGACGTACAGCGTCCGCTTGTTCAGCACCGCGATCCCGCGGATGCCAGTCTTCTTCTTGGTGGTCACCTCTAGCTCGCGGGCCGGGACATCGCTCACCGTCACCGCCTTGTCCGTCTTCAGCTCGCCATCACCTTTCATCCCGTCTCGCACCCCGTCAAGAATCTTTTCCGCCGCCAGGTCGGCGAACGTCTCCGGGTATTCGGTCATCGTAACAGAGTATGCCACCTTCTCGTGCTCTCCCCGGTGGGTGCGGACGGTCATACTTCCAGCCGCAGTCGCCAACTCCTTGGTCGTGTCGGCCACCTGGCACGGGAAACTGGCAGTGAATCCAAGTCCGGCGGACGCTGGGATGGTGGTGTACTTCGGCTTCTTCGGCTGACCATGGGCCAGCCCGGCGGCGACGAACACAAAGAGGATAGCGAGCGACCGCTTCGGCATGGCATCCCCCTCCAACCCGATTGTACCACCGGAAACGAGCAGAGCCGACCCCACGGGTCGGCTCTGGTGCTTCGCTGCGGACAGACCGTCATTTAGTCAGGGCGGACAGGATTCGCTCGAACTCGTCGTTCGAGTCGAACCCGATCACGATCTGGCCCTTGTCCTTCGCCTTCACCTTGATCTCCACGCGGGTGGCGAACCGCTGCCGCAAGTCGTCTTCCAGGCTCTGCACATGGGCCGTCTTCTCCACCGCCGCCCGCATCGCCCCGGGCTTCTGCTCGGCCACCTCCGCCTTCGCCTCCTTCGCCAGCAGTTCCAGGGCGTGGACCGATAGGTGCTTGAAGATGGCCTCACGGCACAGTTGGATCTGCCGCTCGGCGTCCGCCACCCCCTTGATCACCTTGGCGTGCCCGAGGGTGAGCTGGCCGAGCCGCACCGCGTCTTGCACCTCGGCCGGCAGGTTGAGCAGCCCGACCAGGTTGCTGATGGACGTGCGGTCGATTCCCAGCCGCCGGCCGAGCTGCTCCTGGCTCAGCCCGTACCGCTCCAGGTACTCCTTGAACCCCTGCGCCTTCTCGATGGCGTTCAGGTCGCTCCGCTGGATGTTCTCCACCAGCGCCGCCTCGTACACCTGCTGGTCGTCGAACGACACCACGTGGACCGGCACCTCGGCCAGCCCGACCAGGTGCGACGCCCGCAGCCGTCGTTCGCCGGCGATCAGTTGGAATCGCTCGCCGTTAGGCCGTACCACCAGCGGCTGAAGGACGCCGTGCGTGCGGATGCTGTCCGCCAGCTGGGTCAGCTCGTCGTCGTCGAACCGCTTCCGTGGCTGGTACGGGTTGTGGCTGATCTGGTCGAGCCGCACCCGCGTTGAACTGACGGCCGAGACCGAGCCGGTTGCCGGCCCGAGTAGAGCGTCGAGGCCGCGTCCGAGCCGCGGTTTGGTGGCGTCCATGCCGATTCCCCCAGGTGAATGCTGGTCCCCCAGAACGAACGCGGCGGGTGATAGCATCTCTGGCGGTCTGGGGAAGTCGAACCGGTCGGCGGCACAACCGTTCCATGTGGAAACAGCGACCCTGCTTTGTGAACCGACGGCGTCAGCCGCCTCGGTGTGCTTACCGCCCGCGGGCTGACACTTGCGTTTCTCCCTCCGGCAACTTGCCCTTGTCCCGTTCTCGAAAACCGAGTTACCATCCCGCCCGTTCGATCTGGGACCGGAACCCCAGATCGGACCGCCTGCCGCGACGGACCGGAACCCGAAGCGGACGGTGTAGGGGCTGTGACCAGCCCCCCGGAGAAGAGGTGTCGTCGGTTCAGGTCGCCCGACCATTCCCGGCGCGTTCTCGCGCCACACGGGCGGTCCGCTCCCGCACCAATCCGGCACTAGCTCGGACTTCGGCTCGGCACTCGTGCCGCCGCGATCGGCTGTTCTCACGGCCGGCTGCCGCGTGCCCGTCACCGACCGGCGTCCGCACAACCTGGTCTGCCACGAGGTGCGCTCGCATGGACGTGAAGCGTGGGCCCATTCTGTTTCGCTGTGACGCGACCCCAGACGGCGGGTTCGAGCCGTTCTACCAGTGCCTGTCGCTGGCGGCGGCGATGCAGCGGCGGAGGCGGGGGACGTACTTCCTCAGCTACCTGGACCCGCTGTCGCTGGCGACGGTCATCCACCGCGGGAACAACGAGTGGGTGGCGGCGGAAAGCAGGACGGGCGAGGCGGACGACCTGGATGCCACCGTGCGGGAAGTTCGGCGGCTGAACGCGGCTGCGGTGGTAGTGGCCGGCCGAGCCTCTGCCGACTACCTGCAGGCGCTCACCGAAACCGGCACGCGGGTGATTAGCATCGACAGCGAGCCGGCAGTCCGGTTCCCGTCGAAGCTGGTGGTCAACCCGTTCCTGGCGCCGGGGGCGAAGCCGTACCGCGTCGGTCCGGGATCGCAGCTCCTGCTCGGTAAGCGGTTCGCGCTGGTGCGTGGCATCTTCCGCCGTCAGCGGACCATCCGGGCGACCGAACAGCCCGGCCCGTTCCGCGCGCTGGTGGCGTTCGGCGACGACGACGCCGGCGACCAGAGCCTGCTTCGCACCCGGCAACTGCTCGAGATGCCGAAGGTGGATAAGGTCAGCATCGTCGCCCGCACCCACCACCCGCGGTACGACGAGATGCTGGAGTTCGCCGACGGGTCGAAGGGGCGGGTGGAGGTGATCACCGAGGTGAAGGAGCTGATGACCCGGCTGGTGCGGGCGCACTTCGCCCTGACCGCCGGCGACACCACCTCGCTCGAACTGTGTTGCGTCGGCATCCCGCAACTGACGCTGCCGACGAAACAGGCCCACCTGATGAACGCCAAGCGGATGGACGACGAAGGGGTGGGCACCTTCCTCGGGGCGGCGGCGGACGTGAGCGAGAAGGAGCTGGCCGACGCGGTGGCGCTGGTGCTGGACGACCCGCTGGAGCGGATGGGCATGAACCGGTGCGCCCGCCGGCTGATCGACGGCCGCGGCGGGGACCGCATCGTCAACGGGCTGGAAATCATCCTGCACACCCCTGTTCGCACGGACGCCGGCGCGGTGCGGCTGGCGGCGTAAGATCCGGAGAGTGGT
>CANJKY010000042.1 GCA_947474875.1 Gemmataceae bacterium | reverse complement strand
CCGCGGCCGACACCGCCCTCGCCTCGTCCTCGTTCTGGGCGGCCCTCCAGCGGTGGGCGATCGTCCGCACCACCGACGGGCTGATCCTGGGCGACGACGGGCTGCCGCTCGCCCCCGGCACCCCGGCGTCCACCACCCTGGTGAACCGGGACACCGGCTCGCCGGTCGACTTCGCCGCGTACGGCTCGTTCGCGTACAGCGTGGTGGTGTTGGGCGACACCGGGGCCGGCCAGCGGCAGCTCGACCTGGTGTGGACCCCGGTGCCCGAGCCGACGACCGTCCTGGCCGTCGCCGTCGCCCCGCTCGCCGCCGGCTGGGCGGCCCGCCGCCTCCGCCGCGGCCGCCGGCCGGCCGACACCCCCACGGTGATCGCCGCATGACCGAGCCCACCCCCGACCCGGCTAACCCGGCGGTCGACGCCGCCGTCACCCGCACCTCTTGGCGGCCGGACGCGGCGGCCGACGGCCCGACCGTCACCCGCGGGGTGCCGGGCGACCCGGCCGCCGCCCCGCCGACGGTGGACTCGCACGCCGACCCGACCGACCTGGACACCCCCGCCCTGGGGGCGCTGCCGGCCATCGCCGGGTTCGACGTGCTGGCCGAGGCCGGGCGGGGCGGGATGGGGGTGGTGTACCGCGCCCGCCAGTACGCGCTCAACCGGGAGGTGGCGGTCAAGATGCTGGCCACCGGCCACGCCCCGTCGGCCGAGGAGCTGATCCGGTTCCGGCTGGAGGCGGAGGTGGCCGCCCGGGTGCGGCACCCGAACGTGGTGCCGGTGTTCGAGAGCGGCACCCACGCCGGCCGCCCGTACCTGGTGATGGAGTGGGTGGCCGGCGGCACCCTGGCCGACGCGCTGCGGGCCGAGCGGCTGCTGCCGCCGGCCGCCGCCGCCGCCCTGGTCGCCCGGCTGGCCCGGGCGGTGCAGCACGCGCACGCGCACGGGGTGGTGCACCGCGACCTGAAGCCGGGGAACGTGCTGCTCGCCCCGGCCGACGGGCCGGCCGACCCGGCCGCCGTCACCCTCCGCCTCCGCGGCCGGGCGGTGGCGGTGGTGCCCAAGGTGACCGACTTCGGGCTGGCCAAGCTGACCGCCGCCGACGCCGAACTGACCGAGACCGGGCGGGTGATGGGCACCCCCGAGTTCATGGCCCCGGAGCAGGCGCGGGGGGACGGCCGGGCGGTCGGCCCGGCGGCCGACATCCACGCCCTCGGGGCGGTGCTGTACCGGCTGGTCGCCGGCCGCCCGCCGTTCCGCGGGGAGGGCACGTACGCCGTGCTCCGGCGGGTGATCGAGGACGAGCCGGAGTCGCTGCGGGCGGCCGCCCCGCGGGTGCCGCCGGACCTGGACACCGTCTGCCGCAAGTGCCTGCGGAAGGACCCGGCCGGGCGGTACGCCACCGCCGCCGACCTGGCCGCCGACCGGGAGGCGTTCCTGGCCGGCCGGCCGATCGCCGCCCGCCGGGTGGGGTGGGCGGAGCGGGGGTGGAAGTTCGCCCGCCGCAACCCGGCGGTGGCCGCGCTGGCCGCCGGGTGTGCGGTGCTGCTGGCCGGCGGGTTCGCCGGCGTCACCTGGCAGTGGCGGCAGGCGGAGCACGCCCGCGGGCTGGCCGAGGCGGCCGGGCGGGAGGCGGTGGCCGCCCGGCGGACGGCCGAGGCGGTGAACACGTTCCTGATCGCCGACATGCTCGGGGCGGCGTCGCCGGAGCGGGCGCAGGGGCGGGCGGTGACGGTGGGCGAGGTGCTGGACGCCGCCGCCCGGCGGGCGGACGGCGGGCTGGGCGGGGAGCCGGCGGTGGAGTCCGGGGTGCGGGAGGCGATCGGCCGCAGCTACCGCACCCTGGGCCGGCCGGCGGACGCCGAGCCGCACCTGCGGCGGGCGGTCGAGGAGCGGACGAGCCGGCTCGGCCCGGCCCACCCTGACACGCTGCGGGCGGCCGGCGAGCTGGCCCGCGCCGTGGACGACGCCGGGCGGTGGGCGGAGGCGGAGGGGCTGTTCCGGGAGGCTGAGGGTACGGCGGTGGCGGCCCTCGGGCCGGACCACCCGGCCTCCCTCGACCTGCGGGCCGGGTACGCCCTCGCCCTGCACGCCCACGGGCGGAGCGACGACGGGCTGGGGCGGATGGCGGCGGTGGCGGCCGCCCGGGAGCGGGCGTCCGGACCGGACGCGCGGGAGACGCTGGCGGCGGTCAACGACCTGGGGGTGATCCGGTTCGAGCGGAAGGAGTGGGCGGAGGCCGCCCGCCTGCTGGCCACGGCGTACGCCGGCCGCGGGCGGACGCTCGGGCCGGCCCACCCGGACACGCTGGAGAGCGGGAACAACCTGGCGCTGGCGTACGAGACGGCCGGGCAGGCAGACAAAGCCGAGGAGCTGCTGGCGGAAGTGGCCGGGCGGTCCGCGCGGGTGCGGGGGGCGGAGCACCCGGACACCCTGTCGGCGGCCAGCAACCTGGCCCGCCTGCAGCTCCGCCGCGGCCGGCCGGCCGAGGCCGCCGCCCGGTTCCGGGAACTGCACGCCACCGCGGCGGCCGCGGCCGGGCTGGGGGCGGTCCACCCGCTCACCCTGAAGCTGAAGCACAACCTGGGGGCGGCGCAGGCCGGGCAGCGGCTGTTCGCCGACGCCGAGCGGACGCTCAGGGAGGTGTACCGGGTGCGGGCGGAGGTGCTGCCGGCCGGCCACCCGGACACCCTCCAGGCCGGGCACGACCTGGGGGTGGTGCTGGCCCAGGCGGGCAAGCGGTCGGAGGCGTTCGCCCAGCTCGGCCGGGTGCTGGCCGACCGGCGACGGGTCCTGAAGGACGCTCACCCGGACACGCTGACGACGGCGGCCGACCTGGCCGGGGTCGGGCTGGGGCTGCCGCTCACCGCCGAGCAACGGTCGGACCTGATCCGCACCCTGACCGGGGTGTGGGACGGGGCGCGGGCGGCGGACGGGCCGGCGAGAGAGTCCGAGGTCACGGCCCGGGTGGCGGAGGGGCTGGCCAAGCACGAACTGGCTGCGGACCCGACGGACACGAACCGGCGGGCGGCGGCTCGGACCTACTACCTGGCCGGGTATGCGATCCGCAAACTGCTCACCGCATCCGACCCGGCCAAACGGTACGAGGTGGCGACGGAGGCCGCAAAGTTCGTTGCGTTCTCGACCGGGGACGCGGCCGCAGCCCTGCCGGCCGCGGCGGACGCGGTGGCCGCCGCCCGCAAGCTTCCGGCGGATGGCCTACAACTGGAGCGGGCGTGGCTGTTCGCCGGGCAGCTCGCCCTCCAGGCCGGGCGGTACGCCGAGGCGGCACCCCCTCTCCGCGAACTGTACGCCCACCGGAAGACAACAGCCGCAGGCGGGTACGACCGCGGGGTGGCGGCCAACCTGCTCGGCCGGGCGGTGGCCGGGACCGGGCCGACCGACGAGGCAGTCGCCCTCCTCCGCGAGGGGTACACGCTGCTCGCCGCCAACCGGTCGCCGGCGACAAACGAGGCGGCCCACGCCAACAGGGTCGCGAAGGCCAGGGAGGACCTGATCAAGTGCCTCCGCACCGCCGGGCGGACGGACGAGGCCGACGAGCTGACCCAACGGAAGTAGCCACCCCTCCCACCACCCGACCGGACGGAGTAACCCCGGCCACGGATTTCCGCAGTCCGCCCTCTGGGGCGAGCAAACCTGCATAGAATCCGCCTGCCCCGGACGGTGGTTCCGACCCCGGGTCGTGTCCTAATCGGCCACTCTCTCGCCGTCCGCTGGTCGAGCGGCGGGGACGGTCGCGGAAGCGAGCGGCAGGCGGGGGACCGACGGCAGGGTCGGCTCGCCTTGAAAAAAGGCGAGCATCTTCAGGCTCTGCGCCAGCCGCCGCTCGGCCTGGGCCAGGCTCCGCTCCACCCGCCCCCGCTCCCGCCCGCCGGCCGCCAGCCCGCCCGCCTTCGCCTCCAGTGCCCCCACCATCAGCCAGTTGTTCACCACCCGGGTGATGGCCAGCTTCTCGAGCGCGGTCGCCCGCTCCCACCCCAGGTCGGCGGCCAGGTGGTCAGCGAAGCTATGCGACGCTTTGGCTGACAGTCGGTCGGTGCCGCACGTCTGCGAGATGATCCAGCAGCGGGCGGCGTACACCGCGTCCCCCCACACCCGCGCGTACCGCTGCTGGGTCAGGTACTTGCGGCTCTGTTCGAGCGCCGCCGGGTCGCCCGCTGCCGCGGCCCGCAGCATTGCCCGGTCGGCCTCCGGGACGCCGGCGAAGCTGGGCGGCAGCAGGGCTGGCACCTCCGTCACCGCCGGCCGGAGGACCGTCGCCAGGGTGCCGCCCGGGGTCGCGTTCGGTTTGTTCGCCATCGCCTTCCCTCCGCGTGCCCACCGCCACTGGCGGCGGTGGCGGTACGCCCCGCACAGCCCGGCCAACAGGGCGAGCACGTCACCCAGGGCGTCGTCCACCGCCAGGCAGTCGGCGATCCCCACCAGGAACACGTCGAGGTCGAGCCGATCGTTCAGCCGGGCGAACCGGCGGCGCTCCCGCTTGACCGCGTCCAGCCGCTCCACCATCCGGCCGAGCCGCTCGCCGGTGACGTGCTCGGTCACCACCCGGCCGCCCATCCGCCGCGACCGGCGGTAGTAGCGGCGGCCGCGGACGGTCGTCCACGCCATGTCACCACCCCTCGGAAGTTAGACGACAGGATCACGGGTTGCCCCAGTTCGCCCGCCGCCGTCCCACGAATCCCAGACTCCTGCGCTCACCGCCGTTCCAGCCTTTCCACAGAACATCGCGGGAACCGCGGTCGAGTGTATTGCGGCCACGCCGGGACAAGCGTCGGCGTCAGCCCGACTCCCCCTTCGTCCGCTCGAACCCCGGCGGCAGGGTGTCGTCCAACCCCGTTGGGCCGGCCGGCGGGCGGTTCGGAGCGGTGGCGACCAGCGCCATCACCGCGGCCTTGATGTGGTCCGGCAGGGTCGGCCAGTTCTCCACGATCCGGGCCAGGTCGGTGGTGAGTTGAATGCCCGGATCGGCCGAGTTGCTGCTCCCGGTGCTGCTCCCGGCTGGCGGACCTGATAAAATCCCCTGAGATTCTTGGACTCCCTGGTGAGCCGACTTCCGCCTCCGGAGCCGAAGGTTACAGGTTCGACTCCTGTCGGGTGTACTCTCCTCAGCCACACTCACATCCTCTCGATTCTCCTCAACTGTCTGCGAATTCAGCCCGTGCTACGCGTCGCCCGGCGGCGGCGGTGTACTCCGGCGGCCGGAAGCTGTTATTTGCCGGCCGCGGCCGGCGAAGGAAGCGGCGGGAGGGAGATCGGCTGGGGTTTGTCCTTACCTGCTTCTCCCGGCTTGGCGTCTCCGCCGCGTGGTGGGACGCCGGGGGGCGGGGCGGACGGGTTCGCGGGCGGCGCCGGCGGGACGGGCGGGCCCGGCGGGGTGGACGGGGGGTTCGTGGTCGCGGGCGGCGTGCCGCCCCCGCCCAGCGCCTGGTAGGCGAATACGATGGCTTGCAACTGCTGCCGCTTGGTCTCGATCAGTTGCTGCCGGGCTTCGAGAAGGTCCCGGGTGGTGAACAGCACCTCACTGTACTCGGCGCGGGCATTCTGGAACAGCTTGGTGGCCACGTCGACCGACGTTTCGAGCGCCTGCAACTGCTCCTTCCGCACCTCGATGCTCTTGCCGTAGTTCTCCGCCGCCCGCAGCCGGGTGGTCACCTCGTTCACCGCGTCCAGGATCACCCGCTGGTAGTCGTACAGCGCCTGGAGCTGGCGGGCGTTGGCCGTCTGGTAGGCGGCGGCGATCGCCGCCCGGTTGATGAGCGGGGCGACCAGCCCGCCGGCGGCGTTGGCCCCGAACGTCTCCGGCTGGAACAGGAACCGCGGGTGGAACGCCCGGAACCCGAGGCCGCCGGTGATGTCGAGGGCCGGGTAGAAGTCGGCCCGGGCCACCTGCACGTCCAGCCCGGCGGCGGCCAGTTCCCGCTCGGCCCGGCGGATGTCCGGGCGGTTGGCCAGCAGCTGGGCGGGCACGCCGGCGGACACCGCCGGCAGGGTGACGTCCTGGATCTTGGTCGCCGACCGCTCGACCGGCTGCGGGAACCGGCCGGCCAGGAAGTTGATGCGGTTCTCCCGCTCGACCACCTCCTGCTGGACGAGCAGTTTCTCGCTCCGGTTCCGCCGCACCTCGGCGGTGAACCGCTGTACGCCCAGCTCGGTCGCCCGGCCGGCGTCCCGCAGGGAGGTGGCCACCTTCAGGCTCTGCTCCTGGGTGGCGATGATCTGGTCCAGGGTGACCAGCCGCTGGTCCAGGGCAAGCAGGGCGTAGTAGTTGTCGGCGATGTCGGCCACCAGCCGGGTGACGGCGAACGTCCGCCCGTCGGTGGTGGCCAGCACCCGCAGGCCGGCGGCGTCGCGGGCGTTCCGCAGCTGCCGCCAGATGTCCACCTGCCAGCTCGCCTCCGCCCCGAGCAGGAAGTCGGGCAGCGGGTTGGGCAACGGCCGGCCGTCCACCGTGAGGGTGTCGTCCACCGCCCCTTCGCGGGTGAACTTGCTCGCCCGGTCCACCCCGGCGGTGGCCCGGACGGACACCCGCGGCAGGATCGCCCCGCGGCGGGCGAGCAGTTCGAACCCGGCGATGTCGATGTCCTGGGAGAGGATCTTCAGATCCAGGTTGTTGGCCACCGCCTCGTGGATCAGGTTGACCAGCAGTGGGTCGGAGAAGAACTCCTCCACCCGCAGGCGGGCCGAACTGTCCGCGGTGGCGGCGCCGCCGAAATCGGCCGGCACGGCGGCGGCGGTGGTCGGTTCCGGCCCCTTCAGGGCGGGCAGGTGACACCCGGCCAGAATGAACATGCCGCCGCCGGCAGCCAGCACGCGGGCGGTGTGCCTCGCGATCAGCATCGCCATGGACCGCTTCATCGGACTCGTCCTTGAGCGCCACCCGCTCCCGCAGACGGCATGACCCGGTATCTACAATCGGCCGCCCGGGGTGATAACTTGTGCCGATTTTTCTGCTCGCCCTGATGCGGTCCCGCCGGGAATCCCGCGGGGTGTGGAGTCGCATTCAAGTGACCGCCCGGCGGCGGCAGACACCGTCTGCCGCCGCCGTTCCGTGTCGGGATGTGAGTTGCCTCACCGTCCGCGCGGTCGTTCGCTAACCGTGCGGCGGGTCTGTCGGCGCCGGGGTGAGCCGGATCGGGTCGGGCTCTCCATCCCCGTGCGGGTGGCCGTGCCCGAGTTCGACCATCTCGGAAAGCGGCTGGTCCGACTCGTCCTCGAGTAGCTTCCGGCCGTCGGCGAGCTTGCCAAAGATGTAGTACAGGCCGGGGATGACCAGGATGCCGATGACCGTACCCAGGAGCATCCCGCCGGCGGCGGTGCCGCCGATGGTGCGGTTGCCGATCGCCCCCGCCCCGGTGGCGACGACCAGCGGCAGCAGGCCGGCGATGAACGCGAAGGACGTCATCTGAATCGGCCGGAACCGCAGCTTCCCGCCCTCGACGGCCGCCTGGACGAGCGACGCCCCCTCGTACCGCCGCTGGACGGCGAACTCGACGATCAGGATGGCGTTCTTGCCGAGCAGGCCGACCAGCATCACCAGCCCGATCTGGGCGTACACGTCGTTGGCCAGCCCGAGCAGCAGGAGCAGGCCGAACGAGCCGAACAGGCCGACCGGCAGGGACAGGATGACCGCCGCCGGGATGATGAAACTCTCGTACTGGGCCACCAGCACCAGGTACACGAAGATGATCACGATGACCACGATGATCACGTCCTCGCTGCCCTTCCGCGACTCGTCGTAGGACAGCCCTTCCCAGCCGATGGCGTAGCCCGGCGGGAGCTTGGCCGCCTCTTCCTTGATCGCCTTGATCGCCTGGCCGGTGCTGAACCCCGGCGCCGGCGCCCCCTGGATGGTGGCGGACGGGAACAGGTTGTAGCGGGTGATCTCGTTCAGCCCCTGCCGCTCGTGGATGGTCATGAACGCGGAGAACGGCACGTTATCCCCCTTCTCGTTCAGCACGAACAGGTTGAGCAGATCCTCCTTGTTGCGGCGGGCTTCCGGGATGGCCTGGACGTACACCTTGTAGAACTGGTTGAACCGCACGAACCCCTGTTCGTAGGTGCTGCCGATGTAGATGTTCAGCTCGTTCAACGCCTTCTCGATGGTCACCCCCTTCTGCATCGCCAGTTCGTTGTTGATGATCAACTCGTACTGCGGGTAGTCGGCGGTGTAGAACGTGAACAGGTTCTTCAACTCCGGTCGCTTCTTCAGCCGGGCCATGAACTCTTCGTTCACCTCCCCGAGCCGCCGGTAGTCGGTGACGCTCGACTGGCTCCGGTCGAGTACCCGCAGGGCGAACCCGCCGGCTGCCCCGAACCCCGGCACCGCCGGCGGCTCGAAGAACTCGAGCTTCACGTCCGACATCTTCTTCCCCTTCACCTCCAACTCTTCGATGATCTGGCGGGCGGTGAGCTTCCGCTCGTTCCAGTCCTTCAGGTTGATGATGCAGGTGCCGGCGTTCGACCCCCGCCCCTCGGTCAGCACCTCGTACCCGGCCAGCGAGGTGACGTCGTTCACCTCCTCCAACTCCTTGGCGATCTCTTCCAACTCGCGGGCCTTGGAGTTGGTGTACTCGAGCGTCGACCCGGGTTTGGTCTGGATGATGGCGTAGATGACCCCCTGATCCTCGCCGGGGATGAACCCGGTCGCCAGGATGGAGTTGACGCCGACCAGCCCGACGGTGAACCCGGCGACCGCCAGCAGCGTCAGCCCGCGGCGGGTGACGATGCCCCGCAGGATGCCGGTGTACCCGTTGGTCACCCGCTCGACCAGCCAGTCGAACGGCTTGCGGACGAACGGCAGGACGTTCAGCACCAGCCCGGCCCACCCCCACAGGTACACGATCAGGGCGTTCATGGCGACGGCCAGCACCGCGACGAACAGCAGGGTGACCGCCCACCCGAGCACCCCCCGCCGCGGCCGCGGGTGGCCGGCGTGGGCGTGCGGCTTGAGGATCATCGCGCACAGCACCGGGGTCAGCGTCAGGGCCACCAGCCCGGACAGGATGATGGACGTGGCCATGGTGATGCCGAACTGCCGGTAGAACGTGCCGACCGGGCCGGGGACGAAGGTGATGGGCACGAACACCGCGGTCATCACCAGGGTGATGGCGATGATCGCCCCGCTGATCTCGTGCAGCACCTCCCGCGTGGCGGCGTAAGGCACCAGGTGCTTCTCGGCCATCTTGGCGTGGACCGCCTCCACCACCACGATGGCGTCGTCCACCACCACCCCGATGGCCAGCACCATGGCGAACATGGTGATCAGGTTGATGGACAGGCCGAGCAGTTGGAGGAAGAAGAACGTGCCGATGAGCGACACCGGCACCGCCAGCACGGGGATGAGGGTGGACCGCAGGTCGCCGAGGAACATGTACACCACGAGCGACACGAGGATGAACGCCTCGATCAGGGTGTGGACCACCTGCTCGATGGACGCGTCCAGGAAGTGCGACACGTCGTAGCTGATCTTGTAATGCATGTTCGGCGGGAAGTCCTTCTCCATCTCCTTCAGCTTCTCCTTCACCTCCTCGATCACCTTGGTGGCGTTCGACCCCGGCGCCTGCTTGAGCACGATGGACGCGGCCGGGTGGCCGTCGATGTCCGAGTAGATGTCGAAGAACTCGGACCCGAGCTCCACCCCCGGCGGCGGCTCGACGGGAACGGCCGCCGCCCCCATCACCCCCCGCATCCCCGGCCGCTCCCGCGCGATCAAGTCCTTCGCCCCGCACACGTCCTTGAGCCGCAGGATTTTCCCGTCCGGCGTCTCCCGCAGGATGATGTTGGCATACTCCTCGGGCTCGGTGTACCGCCCCTTGTAGGTGAGCACGTATTCGGTCGACTGCGACACCTGACCCGTCGCCTGGCCGAGCCGACCGGGCGAGCCGATCATGCTCTGCTGCGCCACCGCCTTCATCACCTCTTCGGTGGACAGCTTGCGGTTCCGCATCTCCTCCGGGTTCAGCCAGATCCGCATGGCGAACGCCCGGTTGCCCAGGTTCCGCGGCAGGCCCATGCCCTGAATCCGCTTCAACTCGGGCATGATCTTGGCGTTGGCGTAGTTGTACAGCGTCTTCTGGTCGAAGCTCGGGTCGGTGCTGTACAGGTTGACGTACATCAACATGCTCGGCACCACCTGGCTGACCAGGATGCCCTCCCGCTGGACCAGCGGCGGGAGGCGGTTCATCACGATGTTCACCCGGTTCTGGACGTTCACCACGTTGATGTTCGGGTCGGTGCCCGGCTCGAAGATGATGCGGATGGTGCCCTCGCCGGCGCTGGTGGCGTCGGACACGATGTACCGCATGTTCTGCACCCCGTTGATCGACTGCTCGAGCGGCACCAGCACCGAGTCGACCAGCACGTTCGCGCTCGCCCCGGGGTAGGCGATGGCCACCTCCACCGTCGGCGGGGCGATGGACGGGAACTGCGACCGGGGCAGCGTGTACGCGCCCATGCCGCCGAGGAAAAGCAGGATGACGGAGATGACGATCGCCATCGCCGGCCGGTGCAAGATCTTGGAGAACATGAGGGCTGCGGTGGAGGTGAGGTGGGGGGATACGGTCGGCCGCCGCGGCGACCGCGGCGGCCCGGGCGGGGCGTCACTCGGCGTGCGTTTTCAGCCGGCCCAGCACGTCCGCCGGCTTCACCTCGTCGTACTTGAGGTGGTCGCCGTCCCGCACCTCCCGCACCCCGTCGAGTACGATCTTGTCGTTCGGCCCGACCCCGTTGCGGACGACGAACACGTCGTCCATCTCCCGCTCCACCTGGATCTCCCGCTGGTGGGCGACGTGGTGTTCGTCGATGACGTACACGAACCGCTTGTCCAGGATTTCGAACGTGGCCCGCTGGGGGACGATGACGGCGTGGGGGAGCACCCGGTGGATGAGCACGTTGCCCGTCTGCCCGTTGCGGAGCAACCCGTCCGGGTTGGGGAAGTCGGCCCGGT
>CANJKY010000041.1 GCA_947474875.1 Gemmataceae bacterium | reverse complement strand
GCTCGAAAGAGTTCCAGTGGTTCCGCCGCAAGCTCGGGTTCACCGTCCACCCGGACCTGGACAAGTGATGGGCGAGCGGCTGCTGATCGTCGGGGCGAGCGGGCGGGCGGCGGCGGCGAGCGCAATCCGGGCCGGGTTCGAGCCGTTCGTCATCGACCTGTTCGCCGACGCCGACACGAAACGGCTGTGCCCGGTGTTGCGGTGCTCGTTCGACGACTACCCGCACGGGTTCATCGAGCTGGCGAAGCAAGCCCCGCCCGGCCCGTGGATGTACACCGGCGGGCTGGAAAACTACCCGGATGTGGTGGATGCGATTTCCGAAATCCGTCCGCTGTGGGGCAACCCACCCGCGGTGTTGAATCAGTTCCGCGACCCCTTCCGCCTGTCCGAGCTACTCAGCGTCAAGGGGTTGAATCATCCGCTACCACTTTCGGCCGGGACCGAGTTGCCAAACGACCGCCGCTGGGTTCGGAAACCAATACGAGGGTCTGCGGGCATCGGCATCCGGTTCACCAACCCCCATGACGTACCAGAAACGGGAGATAGCCATTTCTTCCAGGCGTTCGTGCCCGGTCGCGCGATGTCGCTACTACTTGCCACCTTCGCGCCGGGCAGCCAGCTACTCGGGTATACGGCACAACTGGTCGGCACTCGATGGCTACACGCCCAGCCGTTCCACTATGCGGGGACTATCGGCCCGGTACCGACCACTGGACTCGACATGCAGGACGTTCACCTGTCGGCGTTCCGATTCGGAGACCGGACGAACCTTCGCGGGCTGGGCAACATCGATTTCATCCACGACGGCGAATGGTCGCATGTGATCGAGGTGAACCCGCGATACCCGGCGTCGGCGGAGGTGATTGAACTCGCTACCGGAGTGCGAACGCTCGACTGGCACCGGAAGGGGTTCTTTCGCCACCTCGAACCGCCAGCACCAACACCGCCGACCCGCATCGTCGGCAAGGGTGTGTACTACGCCGCGAGGCCGATCCCTTTCCCCATGTCAGGGCCGTGGGATGAATCGCTGGCCCGCTGCACCGACGTGTGGCGGCGGCCGGACTACGCCGACATCCCCGAGCCAGGCACACTCATCGAACCCGGACAGCCGGTATTCACCCTGTTCGCCGCTGCCGCCACCGAAGCCGAGTGCATACATCAACTGAAAGCGAAAGCAGCCGCAACAGACCGACTCTTCGGAATCCCCACACCGGAGGACGAGCCGTGACCACCATGAACGAACGCGCCTGGGCGATTGCCGACGCGATCGAGGCGGACGCCGAGCGGCTGCGGGTTCACGTCGGCAAGGTGGCCGGCACGCGGGTGATCGACTGCGGCGGGGCGGTGACGGGTAGCCTGCGGGCCGGGGTGCTGATGGCCCGCGTGTGTCTGGCCGATTTGGCCGAGGTGGAGATCGAGCCGGGCGAGTTCGGGCCGGCGGTGCAGGTGTGGACGGACGATCCGGTGCGGGCGTGCCTGGGGTCGCAGTACGCCGGCTGGCAGGTGAAGGGCGAACACTTCTTCGGCATGGGGTCCGGGCCGATGCGGGCGGCCGCCGGGCGGGAGGACGTGCTGAAGGAACTCGGCATCCACGAGTCGCCGCGGTGTGCGGTCGGGGTGATCGAGACGCGAAAGCACCCGACCGAGGAGGTGGTGTCCGGCATCGTCGGCAAGCTGCCGGCCGAGGTGGAAAAGCTGACGCTTCTGGTCGCCCCGGCCAGCAGCCTGGCCGGCACGATTCAAGTGGTCGCCCGGTCGGTCGAGACAGCCCTGCACAAGCTGCACGAGTTGAAGTTCGACGTGCGACAGGTGGTGAGCGGGCACGGCGTCGCCCCGCTCCCGCCGGTGGCCGCGGAAGAGTTGGCCGCGATCGGCCGCACGAACGACGCCATCCTTTACGGCGGGCGGGTGACGCTGTGGGTGCGGGCGGACGACGAGGTGATCGACACCGTCGGGCCGAAGGTGCCGTCGAATGGGTCGAACGACCACGGCAGCCTGTTTGCCGACCTGTTCGCCAAGTACGGCGACTTCTACAAGATCGACCCGCTGCTGTTCTCCCCGGCCGAGGTGACGTTCGTGAACCTGAAGACCGGCCGCGCCCGCACGTTCGGCAAGACCGAGCCGGGACTGGTCCGCCGGTCGTTCTTCGGGGAATGAACAGTGCGGATCGCCATCCTCTCCGGCGGCACCGGCTGGCACGTCCAGGACCTGATCCGCGCCGCCGGCGACCTCGGCCACACCGCCGAGCCGGTCGACTTCCGGCGGATCGCGGTGGCACACTTCCCGAATGAACCGATAGTCGATTCGCTCAGCGACTTCGACGCCGTCCTCATCCGCACCATGCCGGCCGGGTCGCTCGAACAGGTCGTGTTCCGCATGGACGTGCTGCAACAGGCCGTCGGCCGCGGACAGCCGGTGCTGAACCCGCCGAAGGCGGTCGAGACGTGCGTGGACAAGTTCCTCACCGACCATCGGTTGCGAACGGCCGGGTTGTCTGTGGTGCCGTCGGCGGTGTGCCAGACGTGGCAGGACGCGATGACCGCGTTCGACCAGCTCGGCGGGGATGTGGTGGTGAAGCCGCTGTTCGGGTCTGAGGGCCGCGGCATGGTTCGGGTGATGGACCGCGAGCTGGCGTGGCGGACGTTCTTCGCCGTCGAGCAGACCGGCGGGGTGATGTACCTCCAGCGGTTCGTGCGGCATCCGGGGTGGGATGTGCGGGCGTTCGTGCTGAACGGCCGGGTGATGGCGGCGATGAAGCGGACCGCCCGCGGCGACTGGCGGACGAACGTGGCCCAAGGCGCCAGCGCCGAGCGGTTCGAGTTAGCCGCAGCCGAGGCGAAGCTGGCGGTGGCCGCTGCGAAGGCGACTGGGGCGGTCGTGGCGGGTGTAGACTTGTTGCCGGACGACCGCGGCGGGTGGTTCGTGCTGGAGGTGAACGCCGTCCCCGGATGGCGGGCGCTCGCCCCGACGTGCGGCGTGGACGTGGCGAAGGAGATCGTCCTGCACCTCGGCCGAGGTGGGCGATGAGCGAGGAGCGATCAACTGCGCTCGATGCGCAAGCCGCCTGCCTGTGGGAGGCACACGCCCGGAAGTTGGGGAACGTGCATCCCGGCGCGTCGTTCGACGACATGGCCTTACTGGATTTCAGCTTGAGTGCTGCTGCCATCGGGCCTTCGTTCTCCTGCGTCGGCGCGTCGTGGTGCAGTCCGGGTAGCGCCATCCTCGATGCCATCCAGAAGACTCGGCTGGTGACGGAACGGAACACGAACCTCGGCATCGTTCTGCTTTGCATGCCCCTAGCATTCGCCCAAATTCGCGGGTCGTTCCGCGGCGTGTGGAGAGTAGTCCGAGACATCGATCCCAGTGATACGGGCCTGGTTTACCACGCCATCCGCCTCGCCAACCCCGGCGGGCTGGGCGACGCCCCGGAGCAGGACGTTCACTCCGAGCCAACCGTCACGCTGCTCGAAGCGATGAAGCTGGCGGCTGACCGCGATCTGATCGCCCGGCAGTACGCCAACGGGTACGCCGACGTGTTCGACCTGGGCATGCCGGCGTTCCTGGCCGGGCTCGAGAAGCACGGGTGCGTCGAGGCGGCTGTGATCGAGTGCCAACTGGCGTGGATGGCGGCGTTCCCGGATTCGCTCATCGCCCGCAAGCGGGGGCTAGCCGTCGCCGAAGACGTGCAGCGGCGGGTGCTACACGTCCTGTCGCTCGGCGGGTTGGACACCGCCGCCGGCCGGCGGGCCGGGGTCGAACTCGACGCCCACTTGCGGTCGGACGGGAACAAGTTGAACCCCGGCACCACCGCCGACCTGGTGGCCGCTTGTCTGTTCGTCGCGTTGCGGGAGAATAAGGTGAAACCCTCCGCCCCGTTCCGGTGGAACGTCCCCGA
The DNA here is from genome assembly GCA_947474875.1 of Gemmataceae bacterium. Classification (GTDB taxonomy): domain Bacteria; phylum Planctomycetota; class Planctomycetia; order Gemmatales; family Gemmataceae; genus JALHQU01. The sequence continues at coordinate 7,077 of CANJKY010000041.1, read as the reverse complement.
CTGGTTGTGACCATGCCGTCCGAACGGTACACCGTCCGCGTCACCAAAGACTACCTGGTGTTCTGCTGCGGCCACTTCATCACCTACGACGGCAGCGAGTGCGAGCGGTTGCACGGGCACAACTACCGGGTGGCGGTGCAGGTGGACGGACCGCTGGACGAGAACCACTATGTGTTCGACTTCATCGCCCTGAAAAACCGCACCCGCGAGATCGTGGACGAACTCGACCACCACATGCTGGTGGCGACGAAGAACCCGAAGCTGCCGGTGACCGAGGACGGGGCGAACGTGGTGGTGATATTCGAGAACAAGAAGTGGTCGTTCCCGCGGGAGGACTGTGTGCTGCTGCCGATCGAGAACACTACCACCGAACTGCTGGCGAAGTGGCTGGCCGGGCGGCTGCTGGACGTACTCCAACGGCAGCACAACTACCGGCCGGCGGTGCTGCGGGTGGAGGTGGAAGAGAACGTCGGCCAGCAGGCGGTGTATGAGTGGCGGGCGGAATGAGTGGAGTGGCACCGGCCGCCGGCCGGTGCCACGAACCTACCGTTACCGGTTGAACAGGAACGCCGGCGTGTTGATAAGCGCCCACGCCAGGTCCTGAGCGCCGACCACCCGCGGGTCGGTCGGCGGCTGGATCGGGATGTCCCGCTGGAGCCGCTGGTACTCGCCGTCCTGGGCGATGAACATCGCCCGCAGTGTCTCCTTCTGCCCGGCCGTCCGCTTACCGGCCGGCGTGTCCAGGATCGCGATCACGTCCGCCGCCACCGGCGAAGCCAGCTTCGGGTTCTTCTCGGTGGTGAACGAATAGCGGAACTTGCCCAGCGTGTGCCCGGTGCCGAATCGCTGGTCCATGACGACTGTGATCGTCGTCCCGGACTTCGCGTCGATCGGCTTCTCGAACTGGAACGCCGCTGTCTGCGGTTTGCCCAACTGCGGGGCGATGGCCCAGCCGGTGGCCGGGTTGCCGTCCACCGCGTTGCCCACCGGAAACCCGTCCTGCTGGAACGTGGCCTGCGGCTGCACCAGCTTCACCGCCTTCGACAAGTTCTCCCCGGTCTTCACGCTCACCTTCAGCTCGTTCAACACGAAGTTGCCGTTCTGCGCCCGCCCCGGCCCCTTCATCGGCAGGCTCGGGTCGGCCAGCGCTTCGAGCCGCAGGCCGGTGAGCGGGGCCGCCTGCTTCACCTGGAAGGTGACGGTGTAGGTGTCCGCGGCCTCCAGCTTGCCGGACACCAGCACCGCGCCGAACGGCTTCACCGTCAGCGTGCTGCCGTCCTTCGTGGTGGCGGCGGCGGGCGTGGCCCCGGCCTTCGACTCGACCGCCTTCGGCAGCAGCGGGTACCACACGCTCGGCCGTAGTTGCCGAAGCGCCTCCTCGTACCCCGGCAGTTTGGAATCGATCCCCTTGGCGTAGGTGTCGAACGCCCCTTTCCGCCGCTCGTAGTCCGCCTTCAACTCGGCGTGGTCGGCGGTCGCCCCGCGGACCGCCTTCACCCCCACCTCCAGTTCGGCCGCCGTCGGCTTGCGGTTGAGCACCGACAGGTACACCTCCTCCACCACCTTCGCGTCGTCCTTGGTGGCCTCGGTGAATTTGACGATGTGGTTGGCCGGGTCGCGGATGGCGTCGGCCACGATCGGCCCGTTCACCATCGCCAGCACCGGCCCGAGCATCATGCTGTTCGACCGCTCGCATTCGCACGCCGACTCCCGCACCGGCTTGCCGAGTAACTCCAGGAACCCGCCGGGCAGGTCCACGTTGCTGTCCACCAGCGTCGCCGCCCGCGATCCGGCTGGCAACCCCGGCAGCCGCGACTGCGCCCCGGTCGCCCGGTGGATGGCGTCGAACAGCACCTCGGCCGGCAGCCGCCGAGGCAGGGCATGGCTGTAGTTGGCGTCGTCATCCTTGTTCAGCAGGTTGGTCTTCACGCTCAGTTGGTACGTCCGCGACTTGCACACCGTCGCCATCAGCTTGCGGGTGTCGAACCCGGACCCGACGAACTCGGCAGTCAGCCGGTCGAGCAGTTCCGGGTTAGTCGGCGGGTTGCCGGCGCGAATGTCGTCCACCGGCTCGATAATGCCCACGCCGGTCAGGTAACTCCAGACGCGGTTGACGTAAGACTTGGCGAAGTACGGGTTCTCCTTCGCCGTCGCCCACTTGGCGAACTGCACCCGCCGCGGGTCGTCGGGCTTGCCGCTCGTCCCGGCGTGGGTGAACGGGAATTTGGGCGGCTGCACCTGCCCGGTCCGCTCGTGCTTCACCTCGCCGGCCTTGCCCTCCTCGATCACCTCAACCAGCGGCTTGGCCCCTTCCACCGCCGTGCCGCCGATCTTCTGCCCCTTGTACTTCGGGTCTTCCTTGCGGCTGACGCGGGCGAAGAACGCGGCCGTCTCGTAGTACTGGTCCTGGGTCCACTTCTCGAACGGGTGGTCGTGGCATTTGTTGCAGTTGAACCGCACGGCCAGGAACAGTTGGGTGGTGTTCTCCATCACCGCGTCCGGCTCCCGAAGCACCTTGAAGTACGCGGCCGGCGGGTTGTCCACGTTCGACCCCGACGCGGTGAGGACGGCGTAGGCGAACTGGTCGTAGGGCATGTTCTTCACCACCGCGTCGCGGATCCACTGCCGCAGGGCCGCCGCCCCCTTGTCGCCCAGGAACTTGCGGTTCACCTGGAGCAGGTCGGCCCACTTGTTCGTCCAGTGTTCGACGAACCCGTCGCTGCCTATCAAATTGTCCACCAGTGCGTCCCGTTTGGCCCGGCTCGGCCGGCCGTCGGAGAGGAACGCCCGCACCTCGTCGGCGGTCGGCGGCAGGCCGGTCAGGTCGAGGTGGACGCGGCGGACGAATTCCTCCTCGGTACACAACTCGCTGGCGACGATCTTCATCTTCTTCAGTTTGGCGTCCACCAACTCGTCCACGTAGTTGTGGACCGGCCGCGGCTCCCACGCGAACCCGCTGCGGTCGCCCATCACCACCACCCCGGCGGCGGCGTAGGCCCCCTCGTACCGGGCGAGCATGGTGGCCTCCCCGCGGCGGACGCCGGTCATCAGCCCGGTCTTGTCGACCGTGGCGACTTCGGTGTTGCTGCTGTCGATGAACGCCTCGGCGGACACGTCCCGCTTCGACCCATCGGCGTAGGTGGCGATCACCGCGAACTGCTGTTTCCCGCCGATCGCGGTCATCGACACCACCGGAGGCATCACCTCGATCGCCTTCACCTTAGGCACGGTCAGGTCCTGCTTCACCCCCTCGGCGATCCACCGCTTCACCAGTTCGTAGCTCGGGTCGCCCGGCTGCCACACTACCCCGCCGGCGTGCGGCACAGCGCCGGCCGGCTTCATCAGCATCAGGCTTCGCTCGGCCGCCGCCCGGTTGAACCGCCGCCCTTCCAAGTCGTCGGTCAACGCCCGGTGGTCGTACACCGGGTCGTACCCGCGGAGGGACAGTTTAAACCCGTTCTTCCCCTGGGCAGCCCCGTGGCAGGTGCCGGCGTTGCACCCCAGCTTGGACAGCACCGGCTGCACGTCGCGGGTGAAGCTGACCGGCCCGGCCGAAGTGTGTCCTATCGAGCGGACTTGTACCGCCACCGTTTTCCCGCCGACCCGTGCGATCAACTCGCCGGTGCCGTTGCCGGTCGCCCGCACCTGCCCGGTCGGGGTGACGGTGACAACGCCGGACGTGCCGATGGTGGCGATACGAGTGGCATCTACGCTCTCGCCAGTGTCCAGCTTGGCAGTGAGAACGAGTTGGCTGTACGCGAACGGGCCGCTCAGTTCGACAACCGCGGGGCGTGCGGTGAGATCGACCACCTTCGCCCCGGCGGGCTGCGCCTCGGCGGCGAACGCGGTGGTGGCGAGCATTAGGAGGAGCAGGCCGAATCGGGAGATCATCGGTAGTCGCTCGGTTGGTTCTGGTAGGGTGGGCCCACCAGCAAAACACGGTGGGCCGCAGGCCCACCCTACTTGGGGACCGCCACGAACTCGCGGATCAGTTGTCCGTTCGCCGGGTCGTGGACCCACACCCGGCCGTCGAACCCGCCGGACGCGATCGCCTTGCCGTCCGGCCGCCACGCCACCGCGAACGCCGGGCCGGCCACGCCCTGGCCCTTAGCCACCTTCTTCCCGGTGTCGGTGGCGTAAACCGCCACCTCGCCCTTGCCGTCCAGGCTGCTGACCGCGGCGAACCGCTTGCCGTCCTTGTCGAATCTGGCCGCCGAGATGCGGCCCGGCATCGACTCGAACTCGCGGACCTTGTTGGCGTCGTCGCCGATCACCCGCTTCGTCTCGCGGTGGATCTTGTACAGCCGTGGAATCCCGTCCGACCCGGCGATGATCACCTCGTCGTAGGGCTTCTCCTGGAACCGCCCGCCCTCGTCGTCCGGCACCTTGGTCGTCTTCTTGTCCGTGTGCGGGCGGATGTCGATCGCCATCAGCCCGCCCTTGAGCGCGCCGGGTGTGATGCTGGTCACGTTGTCGATGAACCGCTGCGTCGGCACCTCGGTCAGCTTGGTGCTCATGTCGCGGGACACCGAGATCAGGTGCTGGCCGTCGCGGCTGAACACCGTGCCCAGCACCCAGTCCGAGTGCGTGCCCATCTGTAGCACCTGTTTACCGGACTCCGGGTCGATCGCCCGCACCGTGTTGTCAGCACAGCCGAACGCCACAGTCTTGCCGTCCGGCGCCCAACTGACGCCGTACACCGTGTCGAACGTGACCGGCATCGAGATCTTCAGCCGCCGCTTCTTCACATCCCAGATTTGGATTTCGCCGAACCGCCCCGGATCGCCGGCGGATGCGGCCAGCCACTTGCCGTCCGGGCTGAACGCCACCGACTGCACCCGCTCGCTCAGCCCGACCAGCCGCGCGATCAGTTTGTCACCGCTGCCGGAGTACAGCAGGATCTCGTGATACCCGGTGACGGCCAGCAGTTCGCCGTCCGGGCTGTATGCCAGCGAGGTGATGACCGGCGGGGACTGGTACACCGGCGGGTGATCGGCGTCGATCGCCTTGGTGTGGGCGCTGGCCGGGGTGTCATCCGTCGCCCCCTGCTTGATCCACTTCTCGATCGTCGCGTACTGCTCGGCCTTCAGCGGGGGGGCGTTCTTCGGCATCTCCGCCTTGCCGTCCTTCACCCGGATTTCGTCCAGCAGGAAGCTGGCGTCCGGCTTACCGGGTGTGACGCCGGGTTTGCCCCCGTCGCCGGCCTTCAGCAGTGATGCGTGGTCAGTCATCACGTACCCGCCCTGCGCCTTCGCCGGCTGGTGGCAGCCCTGGCAGTGCTGTTGCAGGATCGGGCGGACGTCCTTGAAGTAACTGACCTTCGCGTTCGGGTCGGGTGGAGGCGGATCGGTGGCGATCGCCGCCAACGGCAACAACCCGGCGACCAGCGCCACGAGGCGAACCATCGGCATGAGACAAGACCTCAGCGGAAAGAACCGAGGCGGCAGGCAGAATGGTAGTGTAGCAAACGGCGGTGGGGTGGTTCAAACGGAATCCGAAGTGCTTGGTCGTTGAATGGGTCCGGGCACTTTGCACCCACCCTTCAGCGGACTCATGCAAATTTCCGGTACGACCCTACTTCGCCAACGACTTATGGCGAATCTGCGCCACCACTCGAGCGACAGAAACGAGCCGAATTCGCAGCAGTGTGCCAGCAACCTCTGCTCAGGTACGAAGTACGATCAGTGTTACGAACCCGAAGACGAGCAGCCAGAACACAAAGCCCACGACCGTCGCGACGCCCTCCTCGCACCTCACCCGACCGAAGGTTAGTGCGTACACGACCGCATGACCGGTCGATTGCGGGACAGTGTGGAGCAGTCCTTCGAAAACGAGGTCCCGCATGCTCCACCTCGGGCTGAGCGGATGACGCCATGGCGAAAACAGTTGGGGTGTAGTTCGAGAGGGTCGCCGCAGAATTTGAGCGCATACACACAGAATAGGCGAACGGCGCGACGTGAGTCCGCTGGTTCCGGGCGAACCAGGCCCGCCAGGGCCGCGGGTGCCGGATGTGTTCTGCTCGCTCCGCGAGCGGTCCGACTAAGCCCGCTCGCGGAGCGAGCAGAACACGCCCTCACCGACCTCGCGGTCTGGGTTCGCCAGGATTAAGAGTTGCGGCTCACGGCCGGTTACGCTAACGTTGTGGTGTCGGACTCCCACCCCACAGCCCTTCTCCCGAACTGGAGCGCCTCATGCTGGCGATCCCCGGTTTCGAATCGAAAGACACTTGCGACGGCGTCACCCGCCGCGACCTGATGCGGATCGGCGGGTCGGCCGTTCTCGGCCTCACTCTGCCACAACTGTTCGCCGTCCAGGGGGCGCGGGCGAACGAGAAGGCACCGGTGCCGAAGGGATCAACCGAGTCCGGCGGGAAGGGGTTCGGCAAGGCGAAGAACGTCATCCTCATCTACCTGCAAGGCGGGCCAAGCCACCTCGACCTGTGGGATCCGAAGGAGGACGTGCCGAGTGCGAACAAGAGCGTGTTTAAGAACATCGCCACCAAGCTGCCCGGAACGCAGTTCACCGAGTTGCTGCCGAAGCTGAGCCAGGTGATCGACAAGACCACCCTGCTCCGCACCGTCAGCTACACCCCGAACGGGCTGTTCAACCACACCGCCGCCATCTACCAGATGCACACCGGGTACACCACCGACAAGGTGTCCCCGTCCGGCCAGCTCGAACCGCCGAACGCCAAGGACTTCCCGCACCTCGGGTCGAACATCATCAAGTTCAAGCCGCCCGAAGTGCCGATGCTGCCGTTCGTCGTGATGCCCCGCCCGCTGCAAGAGAGCAACGTGGTGGGCAAGGGCGGCGGCGCGGGCTTCCTCGGCAAGGCCTACGACCCGTACACACTGTACCCGCCCGGCGACGACATGGACCTGGCGAAGATGGACCGAATCAAGGTGGACGATCTGAAACTGCGGGACGAGCTCAGCACCGCCCGCATGGAACGCCGGGCCACCCTCCGTGAGACGGTGGCGAAGGGGATGCCGGAGATCGAGCAGGCCGTCAGCAAGTACGAACTCGACTCGTACTACGGCAAGGCGCTCGGGCTGGTGGTGTCCGGCCGGGCGAAGG
>CANJKY010000040.1 GCA_947474875.1 Gemmataceae bacterium | reverse complement strand
GCCCGGTCGCAGGCCGGCCGCAGCCGCGGCCGAAAGCTGCGGCATCTCGTGTTCGGGCGGGGGCGGGATGGGCGTCTGCACCCACGGGGTGAGTGCGGCCATCAGGTCGTTCGGCGTCTGGTACCGGTCGGCCGGGTCCTTCGCCATCAGCTTGTCGATCACCGCCGCCACCCCCGGCGGCACGTCCGGGCGGCACTCGGTGACCGGCTTCGGCGCGCGGCTCTGGTGCGCCAGAAGCTTCTGGGCGACGCTCCCGTCCGGGAACGGCGGCTGGCCGGTGAGCAGGAAGTAAAACGTGCCGCCGAGGGCGTACAGGTCCGCCCGGATGTCCGCGGCCGAGCTGTCGATGGCCTGCTCCGGGGCCAGGTAGTCGGCGGTGCCGAGCACGTTCTCGTCGTACTTCTTGGTCAGGTGGTCGTTCTCGTCCGGGTCGAAGAACCGGGCCAGCCCCAGGTCCAGCAGCTTCACCACCCCGGTGCGGTCCACCAGGACGTTCGCCGGCTTGATGTCCCGGTGGACCAGCCCCATCTCGTGCGCGTGTTGCAGGCCGACGGCGGTGGCGTACACGTAGTGGCAGGCGCGGGCGACCGGCAGCGGGCCAGACCGGCGGACGATGTCGTGCAGGTTCGCCCCGTCCACGAACTCCATCACCAGGAAGTGCAGGTTCTGGTCCTGGTCGATGTCGTACGCGCGGACCAGGTTCGGGTGGTCCATGGCGGCCACCGCCCGCGCCTCCCGGTAGAACCGCTGCAGCGCCGCCTGGTCCTTCGCCTTCGCCGCCGGCAGCACCTTCACCGCCACCTTCCGCTTCATCAGCTTGTGTTCGCACAGGAACACCTGCCCCATCCCGCCCACCCCCAGCCGCTCCAGCACCTTGTACTTGCCGATGGCGAACCGCTTCCACCGCCCGGCCATCAGGTTTTCGGCCTGAAAGGTGGACAGGATGCCGTCCCGCACCATCCGGGCGGCCAGCTTCGCCGGGTCGGCCGGCACCCCGCCCGGCTGGGCGGCCAGGTCGGTCATGTACGCCCGGACCCGCGCGTCGTCGAACACCCCGGTCTTGGCGATCAGGGTGAGCAGCTCCTGGTTGGACGCGGGCGCCGGCATCGCGGTCTCGGGCGGGCGGACGTGGCCTTCATTCGGGGATGAGGTCACTATACGCCACGCCAGAGGATCGCGGCGGAAAACGCCCCCGCCGGCGGGCGGATCGGCGAGGGACCGCGGGGCGGGTCAGCGGACGAGTTGGTACAGCGCGAGCAGAAGAATCAGGGCCGACGCGAACGAGCCGAGGGCGACCAGGGCCAGCCGCGAGCGGGACGGCCAGCCGGCGGGGGCGGGTGGGCCGGCCGGGTGCATGCGGGCGGTGTCGTGGTTGCGGCGGGTGGGCACCATCGCCTGCGACACGTCCGGCAGGGGGTGGGCGGACGAGCTGTTCAGCCCGGACCCCCGCAGGCCCGGGATCCGCCCGACCGAGCTGTCCGCCCGGCCGGGCAGCGGGTTCTGGCCGATCAGCTCGAGCACGGCCGGGGACAGCACCGGCATCTCCTCGGCCGGCGGCGGGCCGATCGGCTGGCTCACCCACGGCTCCAGCGCCCGGATCAGCTCGTTCGGCGTCTGGTACCGCCGGTCCGGGTCCTTCCTCATCATCGTGCCCAGCACCCGCAGCAGCTCCGGCGGCACGTCCGGGCGGAAGTCGGTGACCGGCTTCGGCTCCTGTGTCTGGTGGGCGATCAGCTTCTGGGCGATGTTCCCGTCCGGGAACGGGGACCGGCCGGTGAGCAGGAAGTACAGGGTGCCGCCCAGCCCGTAGATGTCCGCCCGCACGTCCGCCGTCTGGTGCATCGCCTGTTCCGGCGCCAGGTAGTCGGCGGTGCCCAGCACGCACTGGTCGTCGAACCGCTCGGTCAGCCCGTCGTGCCGGTGGTCGTGGAACCGGGCCAGCCCCATGTCCAGCACTTTGATGATGCCGCTGCGGTCGAGCAGCAGGTTGCCCGGCTTGATGTCCCGGTGAACCAGCCCGAGTTCGGCCGCGTGCTGGATGCCGGCCGCCGCCTGGGCGACGTAGTGGGCCGCCCGCACAGGGTCGAAGAACTGGCCCTTCGCCGCGTACCGCGCGACGAGGTCCTGGAGGCTGGACCCGTCCACATACTCCATCACCAGGAAGTGGACGGTGTCGAACTTGTCGATGTCGTACGCCTGCACCACGTTCGGGTGGTTCAGGGCGGCCACCGCCCGCGCCTCCCGGTAGAACCGCTGTAGCGCGGACGGGTCGGCGGCCAGCTTGTCCAGCGGCAGCACCTTCACCGCCACCAGCCGCTTCATGTACTCGTGCTCGCACAGGTACACGGCGCCCATGCCGCCCACGCCGAGCAGTTCGAGCAGCCGGTACTTGCCGGCGATCTGGAACCGCTTGTACCGCCCCTGCTTGAGCTGCTTGGCCTGGAAGAAGGTGAGCAGGCCGGCCCGGACGAACGCGTTCGCCAGCCGCTCGACCGAGTCCTCACCGGCGTTCGCCTGCTGGACCAGGAGCGCGGTCGTCCGCTCCGGCGGCACCAGCCCGCTCTTGCGAACCATGTCCAGGAAGTCGATGGCGGTGTCTGGGGCGGGCATACCCGGACCTGACTGGTGTGACTCCCACACCCCGTGTGAGCGGGTACGCACAATCATGGGTAACGTGAACAACCGGCACAAGCTGCCGCCACAATTTTTTTTCAGTTTTCACAGTAACTGCCGAACTTCCCGCCACCCTATTTTGGTCTGTACAGAGTTCCGCCCAATCGGATGACGCCATGCCCCAGCCGCTTCCCACCCTCGACGTCCGCGGGGTGTGCCCGCACGACTGCCCAGACACCTGCGGGTGGGTGGTGTCCGTTGACCCGGCCACCGGGCGGGCGGTGCGGATGCGGGGCGACGCCGATCACCCGTTCACGGACGGGTTCCTGTGCCAGAAGGTGGCGAACTACCTGGAGCGGGTGTACCACCCCGGCCGGCTGACCACGCCGTTGAAACGGATCGGCCGCAAGGGGGAAGGCAAGTTCGAGCCGATCTCGTGGGAAGCGGCCGTCGCCGAAATCGCCACCCGGTTTAATCAGATCGCCGCGAGCGAGGTCGGCCCGCAGGCCATCCTGCCGTACAGCTACGCCGGCACGATGGGCAAGCTGCAGTACGGCAGCCTGGACCGCCGGTTCTTCCACCGCCTCGGGGCCAGCCTGCTCGACCGCACCATCTGCGCCACCGCCGGCGGGGTGGGGTCGGACATCACCCTGGGCACACGGGCGGTCATCGACCCGGCGACGGTCCCGCAGTCGCGGTACATCGTCAACTGGGGGTCGAACACCAAGGTCACCAACGTCCACCTGTGGGCGGTCATGCTGCGGGCGCAGAAGGCCGGGGCGAAGATCGTCACCATCGACCCGCACAAGAGCCGGACCGCCGCGGCGAGCGACTGGTGGATTCCCGTCCGCCCCGGCACCGACGCGGCGTTGGCGCTCGGCGTGATGCACGTCCTGTTCCGCGACGGCCTACAAGATCAGGACTACCTCGACCGCTACTGCCTCGGCGGGGAGGAGCTGAAGCGGCGGGTGATGAGCGAGTACGACCCGGCGACGGTGTCGCGGATCACCGCCCTGCCGGTGGAGACGATCGAACAGTTAGCCCGCGAACTCGGCACGACGAAGCCGGCGTTCATCCGCCTGAACTACGGCATGCAGCGGCACGGCGGCGGGGCGATGGCGGTGCGCACGGTGTGCTGCATTCCGGCCGTGACCGGCGACTGGCGGCAGCCCGGCGGCGGGGCGATGCTGAGTACGAGCAAGCTGTACCCGTTCGACGACGCCTTCCTCACCCGCCCGGACCTGATCCCGCCCGTCACCCGCACCGTGAACATGACGCAACTGGCCGAGGCACTCCACGGCGAACTGCCCGGCCCGCCGGTGCGGGCGCTGTACGTGTACAACTCGAACCCGGCGGCGGTGTGTCCGGACCAGAGCCGCGTGCTGTCGGGCCTGGAACGCGACGACCTGTTTACCGTCGTCCACGACCTGTTCCAGACGGACACGGCGGACTACGCCGACATCGTGCTTCCCGCCACGTCGCAGCTCGAACACTTCGACGTCCACAACAGCTACGGGCACCTGTACGTGCAGGCGAACCGGCCGGCGATCGCCCCGCTCGGGCAGGCCAAGCCGAACACCGCGGTGTTCCGCCTGCTGGCGAAGGCGATGGGGTTTGAGGACGAGTTGTTCGGGATGAGTGATGAGGAGCTGGCGCGAACGGCGTTCGAGCACGAGCACGGCGGGTTCCAGGGAGGTGCCTTCCGCGGCATCGGGTTCGACCACCTGCTGGCCAACGGGCCGGTGCGGCTGAACGTGCCGGAGAACTGGGCGCCGTTCGCGAACGGCGGGTTCCCCACGCCGTCCGGCAAGTGCGAACTGTACTCGCCGCGGGAGGAGGCCGCCGGCCGCGACCCGCTGCCGCACTACATCCCGCCGCATGAAGACCCGCAGACCAAGCCGGACCTGGCGGCCGAGTTCCCGTTGCAGATGCTCACCCCGCCGACGCCCAGCTTCCTGAACAGCACGTTCGTGAACGTGGACACGCTGCGGCAGCGGGCCGGCGAGCCGGTGGTGGAGATGCACCCGGCCGACGCCGCCCGCCGCAGCATCATCGACGGTCAAAAGGTGCGGGTGCGGAACGGCCGCGGCAGTTTCCGGGCGAAGGCGGTGGTCGGCGACACGGTGCGGCCGGGGGTGGTCGTGTCCTACGGCATCTGGTGGAACAAGCACACGGAGGAGGGGGTGAACGTGAACACCACCACCAGCACCGCGCTCACCGACCAGGGCGGCGGGGCCACGTTCTACGACAACCTGGTGGAGGTGGAGGGGGTCGAGTTCGCGTGACCGACCGCTTGGCCGAACCCGACTGGCGTGATCAGCGCGAGCAGTACCTCGCCCGCGTCCGCCCACTGGCGGCGGATCGCGTGGCCCGGTCCGGCCGCAAGCACCCCGTCTACGACTTCCTGTTCGAGTACTACTCGTACCGCGCCGCCCACCTGCTGCGGTGGTCGCCGGGGGTGGGCGTCGTCCTCGACGGGGCGACGCTCGACGACGCCGATTGGCCACACCTGTTCCGCGAGTGCGACGGCGGGATCGTGCTGCCAGCCTACTCCTTCCCCGAGCACCGCTGGTCGTACCTCCGCTGGGCGATCGATTACCTGCAGGCGGTGACGGACCGCGAGCCGCAGTTCGGCTGCTTCGGCCTGCACGAGTGGGCGATGGTGTACCGCACGGACGACGTGCGACACTCCCGCGTGCCGCTCCGCGTCGCGGCCGAACCCGTGGTCGATTCCCTGCCGCTGCGATGTTCGCACTACGACGCCTTCCGCTTCTTCACCCCCGCAGCCGTGCCGCTCAACCGCACCGCCCTCGCCCGCGACACGACCGCCGCCCACGACCAGCCGGGGTGCGTGCATGTGAACATGGACCTGTACAAGTTCGCGTACAAGCTGGCCCCGTGGGTGTCGTCGGCGGTGCTGGCCGATGCATTCGACGTGGCGGTGGCCGCCCGCGAGTTGGACATGCGGGCCAGCCCGTATGACCTGAGCGGGTACGGGTTCCGCCCGATCCGCATCGAGACAAAAGAGGGGCGGGAGGAGTACGTGGAGGGGCAGCGAGCGGTATGGCGGGCGGGCCTGCCGGTGCGGGAACGGCTCCTGGCGGAGTACCGGAAGCTCGCAACGCCGCAAGCGGCGTAACATCAGACCGGCTCGTTCAGAGCCCCACACGCCACCAGCTCCGCGTGCAGGGCCGTCACCTCCGCCTCGCTCATCGCCACCAGCGGCGGGCGGACCGGCCCGCAGTCCACCCCGAACAGCCGCATCGCCGCCTTGCCCGCCCGCACCGGCCCGCCGAACTTCTCCAGCACCCGCACCATCCGCACGCTCTTCCGCTGCAGGTCGGCGGCGATGTCCACGTCCCCGGCTTCGAACGCCGCGATCACCTCCCGGTGCAGGCTTGACGAGTAGTTGTACGTGCTGCCCACCGCCCGCCGCACGCCCACCGCCAGCGCCGCCAGCAGCATCTCGTCGCACCCGAAGAACACCTCGTGCTTGCCGCCGTTCGCCGTCAGGCACTCTTGCAGGGTGATGGCGTCGATGTTGGTGAACTTCACCCCGCCCAGGTTCGGGATGACCCCGCCGGCGTGCTCCAAGAACGCGGCCGCGCTCAGCCGCACGTTCGTCAGCGACGGGATGTCGTAGAAGAAGAAGGGCAGCGGGGCGCACGCGGCGGCCACCGGCGCCAGGAACGCGGTCAGCTCCTCCACCGTGTTCGGCTTGAGGAAGTGCGGGGCGATCGCCGCCACCCCATTCGCCCCGGCCGCCTTCGCCGCCGCCGCCAGGTCGGCCGCATCCCGCTGGCAGTTGTGCCCGACGTGGGCGATCACCCGCAGCTTCCCGGCCGACACCTTCACCCACTGTTCCGTCACCTGCACCCGCTCGGCCGTCGTCATCGACAGCCCCTCGCCGGTGGTGCCGCAGCAGAACACCCCGTCGATCTGCTGTTTCAGGAACAACTCGGCCTGTTTGCCGATGACGTCCAGGTTCAACCCGCCGTCCGGCCGGAACGGGGTGTGCGGGGCGGCGATCATCTGGAACGTGTCGGACATGAGCCGGGGTCTCGGGGATTGATGCGGGGTCACGGTGTTGTAGAAGGTGGGCGGACGGCCGCCCGCAGGCGGGCCAGCACCGCCGCCGTGCCCAGCCCGCGGAGCGTTTCGATGTTCCGCTCGGGGATGGCGGCCAGCGCGTCTGGGTCGCCCGTCACCTCGCTGATGCTGTCCTCTCGCAGCAGGTGCAGCATCGGGTGCGGGGAGCGGTTGGTGTAGTTCTCCACCGCGTCGGCCGGGGTGTCGGCGAACTGGTAGTCGGGGTGGAAGCTGACGATCTGCACGACACCCCTCAACCCGAGCCGGCGGAGCAGCCGGTCGGTTTCGGGCAGGAAGTCGAGGTACTCGTCGAAGTCCGGGAGCGCCCGCGGGTGGATGAGCAGGGTGGTCTCGATCTCGGACCGCGGGGCGGCCACCAGCGCTTTCAGTTCCGCTTCGAGCGCGGCCAGCAGCGCGTCCACGTCGGCCGCGGGTGTGACGGCGTACCGCACCCGCCCGGAGTCGTGGACCTTCCGGGCGAACGGGCACAGGTTCAGCCCGATCACCATGTCCGCCACCCACCGCCGGGAGGCGTCCGCCGCGGCCTGTTCATCTACATCGCTGCTCACTGCGTCACCTCGACCACGCAAATCTGGTTGCACGCCTTGTCCCCATCGGACAGGTGGCGGACGAACGCGAGCCGCAACCCGTCCGGGCTGAACACGCACGCCTCCGGCCGCGGGGCGGTGGCGTCGTCGGTGCGGGCGGTCAAGCATTTCGTCTCGCCGCTGGTCACGTCCGTCACGCACACGCTGTTGTCCATCACGAACGCCACCCGTTTCCCGTCCGGGTGCCAGGTGAAACACGAGGCCACCGGGTGCGGGTTCTTCGTCACCTGCACCGGGTCGCCGCCGTTCGGCGACACGGTCCAGAACTGCACCACCCCGGCCGGGTCTTTGCGGAGGAACCCGATCCGCGACCCGTCCGGCGAACTGCGGAGCCAGTGCCGCGGCCCCTGGAGGCCAGGGAACTTGTGGTGGGTGGTGAACGTCAGCCGGCGTTGCGTCACCCCGCGCGGTGGGGCCGGGCGGCGGAGGACGGTGCCTTCGAGCGGCCAGTTGCCGGGCTTGGTCAGGTCGTCCGGCAGGTCGGCGATGAACACCTCGGCCACCGGGTTCCCGCCGGCGTTCACCAACCCCTGGAAGGCGATCGCCCGCCGCTGCCGGCTGTCGTCCGGCCGGGCGTACCCGTCGGTGCCCACCCAGGCGTCTTCGAACGCCTTACTGATCTGGTCTGTGCCGTCGGCCGGCTGGCTTTCGGTGCGGGTCACCAGCACGCTGAAGTGGGTGCCGTCGTGGTTCCGCGGGTGCGACCTCGGCACCGCCACCGGCCGCGGGATGCTTACCCCCACGTTCCGCTGGTTCGTGTCGCGGTACGACACCACCTGCGGGTACCGGGCCAGCACCTCGTCCTCGTAGGTGAAGCTCACCCAGTCGCCGGCCGGGTGCCACACGTGGACGTGCGACCCGCCGCGGAGCGCACCGGGTGTGAACGGCGTCACCAGGTTCCGGGCATCGAGGTTCACCGCCGCGTTCGGCCTGGCGAACTCGACCACCACCCCCTGCCGGCGGGTCGGGCCGTAGCTCCACTCCGCGGTCGGGTGCTCCGGGCCGAGGATGAACGCCACCTTCGGCTCGGTCGGGTGTCCGGCTGGGTTCCATGTGGCCACGCCGCAGCACGCCCCGTTCACGGATTGATACACTGTGCGGACCTCCCGCGTCTCGACGTGTACCGCCTGGATGCGGGTGCCGTCGAACGTGTCCCCGGCCGGGTCGGAGCGGGTGTCGAACACAATCCACCGGCCGTCCGGCGACCACACGTTGCAGTTGGTCAGGATGCGGCCGCCGGGGCCGGACGTAAGGACGGTTTCGCGGGGCATGGCGGGGCGGGACCGCGGGCGGGTGCCGTGGAACAGGAACACGACGGCCACGCCGGCGGCGACACCGAGGGCGGCCAGGAACACGGGGGGCGGACGCTTCACCGCCGAAGTATACCCGAGGGCAGGGGGCTCGACACCGTGAACACCGCCCGCACCGCCTGGCTGGTCGTCGTCCTGCTCATGCCGGTGGCGGTGCTCAACTACCTCGACCGGCAGATGCTGGCGGCGATGAAGTTCTCGGTGGCGGCCGACATCCCGGAGGCCGTCGTCGATCAGAACTGGGGGCTGATGCTCGGCCAGTTCAAGTGGGTGTACGCGATCCTCAGCCCGGTCGGCGGGTGGATCGCCGACCGGCTCAGCCGCCGGTTCACCATCTGCGCCAGCCTGTTCGTGTGGTCGGCCGTCACCTGGTGGACCGGCCAGGCGCAGACGTTCGGCGACCTGATGCTGGCCCGCTCGCTCATGGGCATCTCCGAGGCGTTCTATTTCCCGGCGGCGCTCGCGCTCATCGCCGACTACCACGCCAGCGACACCCGCTCGCGGGCGGTCGGGTTGCACCAGATGGCGATCTACTTCGGGCAGATCGTCGGCGGGTTCGGTGGGTACGCGGCCGACGCCCCGGAGGTCGGCTGGCGGGGGGCGTTCACCGCCTGCGGGGTGGTCGGCATGATCTACGCCGTGCCGCTCATACTGCTGCTCCGGGACCGCCCGCGGGTGGAATCGGAGGAGCCGAAGACGAACCCGCTCCGCGCCGCCCGCGAACTGCTTACGAACTGGTCGTTCCTGCTGCTGGTGCTGTACTTCACCCTGCCGGCGATGGCCGGGTGGGTGATCCGCGACTGGATGCCGACGGTGCTGAAGGGGCGGTTCGATTTGACCCAGGGGCTGGCCGGGTTCACCGCCACGCTGTCGTGGCAACTGGCGGCGATCGCCGGCGTGATCGTCGGCGGGTGGCTGTCCGACCGGGCGGTGCGGCGGACGATCCGCGGGCGGATTTACGTCAGCGCCGCCGGCACCAGCCTCATCATCCCGGCGCTGTTCCTCGTCGGGAATGCGCCGACGCTGGGGGTGGCGGTGGCGGCGCTGGTGCTGTTCGGCGTCGGGTGGGGGTTCTTCGACGGGAACAACATGCCCATCCTGTGCCAGATCGTCCGCCCGCACCTGCGGGCCACCGGGTATGGGGTGATGAACTTCGTCAGCATCGGGTGCGGCGGGTTCGCCGACTGGGGGTACGGGGCGCTCCGCACGGCGGGGGTGCGGGATAACGTCAGCTTCGCCGCTTTCGCCACGGTGGTGGTGCTGTCCGTCGGACTGGTACTACTGATCCGGCCGAGGGCGGAAGCGGGGTAGATTCGGTAGAAGACCTCACCCCCCGGCCCCTCTCCGAACCGGAGAGGGGGTTTTCAAAGGAGAAACGCCACCGCGGAATGGCAACGGCTACCGGCGAGCGACCGCCGCACCCAACAGTTCCCCCGCTTGAACACCCCCTCTCCGGCTCGGAGAGGGGGCCGGGGGGTGAGGTCTCTTCCCCCCACCCGCTACAACATCGTCACCTGTTCGCACCATTTTCCAGGGTCCGTACAAATGGTCCGCATCGGCGTCGTCGGCATCGGGTTCATGGGCCGCATCCACTACCTGGCGGCGCAGAAGCTCCGCGACGCGCGGGTGGCGGCGGTGTGCAGCCGCGACCCGGCGAAGCTGGCCGGCGACTGGCGGAACACCCGCGGCAACTTCGGCCCGGAGCCGGGGCAGGTGGATCTGAGTGGGGTGAAGAAGTACGCCAACTACGCCGACCTGCTCGCCGACCCGGACATCGACCTGATCGACATCTGCACCGTCACCGACCAGCACGCCCCGCTCGCCCTGGCCGCGCTCAAGGCCGGCAAGCACGTGCTGGTGGAGAAGGCGATCAGCCTGACCACCGCCGACGCCGACGCGATGGTGGCGGCGGCGAAGGCCGCGGGCAAACTGCTCATGGTCGCCCACGTGCTGCCGTTCTTCCCCGAGTTCGCGTTCGCCGCCGACTTCATCCGCAGCGGCAAGTACGGCAAGGTGCTCGGCGGGCACTTCAAGCGAATCATCGCCAAGCCGGACTGGTCGGCGGACATCGGCGACGCGGCCAAGACCGGCGGGCCGGCGGTGGACCTGCACATCCACGACACGCACTTCATCGGGCTGGTGTGCGGGGTGCCGAAGGAGGTGAGTTCGTCCGGCCTCGTCGAGAACGGGGCGGTGACGTACCTGCTCACGTCGTACAGGTACGGCCCCGGCGGGCCGGTGGTGACGTGCGCCAGCGGGGCGGTCAGCCTGGGCGGGCGGCCGTTCGTCCACGGGTACGAGATCTACCTGGAGCAGGCGACGCTCACCTACGAGTCCGGGGCGATGCCGCTGACGGTCATCACGAAGGACGGCTCGCACCGCCCGGACCTGCCCGGCGGGGACGACCCGCTGGCCGCGTTCACCGCTGAACTACAAGACGCGGTCTTTGGGGTGACGGCCGGCAAGGAGCCGGACCTGCTCAGCGGGCAGTTGGCCCTCGACGCGCTCGTGCTGTGCCACCGCGAGATCGAGTCGGTGAAGACAGGCAAGCCGGTGGC
>CANJKY010000039.1 GCA_947474875.1 Gemmataceae bacterium | reverse complement strand
TCACCTCGCCCGGGTTCGGCAGGGGCGGGTCGGCGGCGGGCGGGGTGGGGTCGGCCATGTCAGGCGGCCTCGGCCGGGGCGTGGACCTGGACCGCCTGCCGGCCGCCGACGGCGCCCGGCCACACCCGGAACTTGGGCGTGCCGGCCACGCTCGCGGTCAGCGGGTCGGACACCTTCTGCCGCAGCATGAGCACGTCCCCGGCCCGCAGATTGGCCAGGTCGTACAGGGTGAGCTCGGCGGTGCCCAGGGTGACGTCCACTTCCACCGCCATCTCCCGCACCAGGCTCTCGATGTGCAGCCGCTCGGCCGGAACCAGGGGGGACGCCTTCATCGGCGGCGGGTCGGCCAGTCGCAGCAGCCGCTCCGACCGCATGAACAGCATGTGGAACGGCAACTCGCCGAACGGCGTGTTCGCCATGAAGCAGGCGAGCACCGCCGGGTCGGCGGCGGGCAGCCGCCACACGTTCCGCGGTTGTCCGCCCGCCCCGGCCACCCACCGCGGCGGGTCGTCCAGCGGCCACGCGGCCGTCATCGATTTCAGGAACAGCTCGCGGGTGAGAAACCCGCACAGGGAGGTTTCGAGCGCGGTCAGGTCGCGGTCCGGCAGGATGCCGGTGACCACCTCGTTCATCAGTCCGGCGAGCAGGGTGAGCACCAGTGGGCGGGGCAGGGCCAGTAGGAACCCGTCGTCCGACTCGTCCTCGGTGGCCACCGGGAACCCGACGGCGTTCGCCGGAAGGGTGGACAGGCCGTCGCCGGCGGTGGTCGGCACCACCCCACCGGCCATCGGCTCGGCCTGGAAGGTGAGCAGTTTGGACCAGGTGATGGACGCCAGCCGGGCGGCCTCGGCCAGCCACTCGGCCGTCTGCCACTCCAGCACCCCGGGGGGCGGTTTGCGGAAGTCGAACGGGTCCGTCGTCATTGCACTATGTATTCCTCGAACAGCACGGCCCGGATCGGGGAATCCCCGTTCGGGTACAGCATGTCGTCGAACCGCTCCAGCATCTCCCGCTGCAGCCGGTTCACCCCGAGCGTGCCGCTCACGTCCTTGAGCGACTTGCCGGCGATGTGGCTGATCATCCAACTCTTGAGCGCCACCTTCTGCTTCTCCACCAGCTCCTGCACCTTCTTCTCGGCCGCCGCCTCCACCTGCACCGCCACCTTCACCCGGATGAACCGGGTCATCCGCTCCTCGGCCAGGTTCACCGACACGTCGCCGACCAGAACGGCCGCCAGGTGTTCGTCCGCCCCGTGCTTCTTTTTCTTCTTCTTGTCCGCTTCCTTCCCGTCTTCGGCCGGCTTGGCGCCGACCATCTTGGACACGTCCACCACCACCGGGATGGCCCCGCCGGCGGTGGCGGCCAACACGGCGGCGACGATCAGCACCAACTTCCCCTTCTTCTTGGCAGGGGCGGCGGGCGGCGGGACGGCCGGGGCGGAAGCCATGAGCGGTACTCACGAAACGGTCGGTGTGGACACCGCGTTCCGTGCGGGAAGGTGATTCCGTCCCACCCCCGTGTTCCGCGGGGGCGTTGTACCTCATCACTCCGGCGGCACGCAAGGCCACCTGTGTGGTCCGCGAAGCCGCTAGCGGCTTGGCGATTTCGGCGACGGGCACCCGTTCGCAGCGGTCGAGGTACCGCTAACCGCGGCCGGCGTGCATCCCTTCGTCCCGCCGGCGTTACCGCCGGCTGCCGCGCTGTCCTCGCCGATCAGTATCGCCGCCACCTTGTTCGCCACGAACTTCTGGAACAGCGCCGGCGATTCGAGCGCCAGGTCGGCGGCGAAGTTGTCGTCCGCGACGATCGTGTGGTTCCGCACGTACGCCGGCAGCGGGGTCGGCCGCTGGCGGTAGTACGTCCGCACCTGCTCGGCGATCCCGCCGTCGGACGCATCCCACACCCCGTCCACGGACGCCACCACCTTGCCCGCGGCCGGAGCCACCGCCTGCACCACCACCCCGAGCTTCGGCCGCGGGTACGGCGAGTACTGGCTGACCGTCGGTAGTAGGATCACGTCCGCCCGCGTCTCGGTGGCGAGGGCCAGCAGCACCGTCTCGTCGAACCGCCCGGACTGGTGGGTGACGGACGACAACCGGGCGTGGTCGTCGAACGGGGCGGTCACCACCTCGAACCGCCCGAGCCGCTGGAGGGCGGCGGCCAGTTCGCCATGAAACTCCTTCCCGGCCCGCGTGTACACCGACTCGTTCCGCGGGGAGAGCACCACCACCCGACCCACCGCCGCCCAGTCCCAGCCCGGCTGGTGGAACCGGCTGTAGGTGATCGGCGGGGGCGGCGGCATCTGGTTCTTCGTCAGCAGCGGGGACGATTCGATGAGGTGACACCCCACCCCGGCGGCGAGCGCCAGGGCTGACAGGCCACCCACCGTTATTCGCTTCGACCCGCTCACTGCTCTTCCTGCTGTCTGACGAGTTTCTCCACCGCCGCGATCACCGTCTTGAGCGTCTCAACCTCCTCCCGCTCCACCCGCTTCAGCCGCTCCTTGAGCGCGTCCAGTTCCCGCTTCACGGCCGTCAAGTCGGCCCGGGCACGGACCACCTCGGCCGCGGCCGTTTCCATGTCGCGGAGGACTTCGTTCATCGCACTCTCCCGCTCTTTGCCCTCCTTCTCCACCGACGTCAGCCTGGACATCAGCATCTGGTTCACGGCGGCGCACTCCTCCAACCGCCTCGTGATCTCCAGCACCCGGTCGATCGGGTAGTCGTTCGGACCGAGATCGAGCCGCCCGCCGCGGGCCGTCGCCGAATCTCGGACGTGCGGGTTGTTCGCCGGCGGCTGTGGCAGCGACGGCAGCGGGAGCGGGTTCGCACCGGCGGCGGGCGGTGCCGCCCCCCCCTGCCCCGTCGGCGGCATGACCGACGGCGGCGCGGGCTGTTTGTGGTCCACCGTCACTTCGCCCGTCGGCGGTGGCGGCGGATTGGCGGGGGCCGTCCCTCGATTATCGGATGTCGTGGGTTGCGATTTGACCGGCGGCGGTTGAACGGTGACAGGCGGGAGTTGGGCGGTCGACCCTGACGCCTGAGCGGGCGGGGCGACGGGGTACACGAATGGACCGGCCTGGCGCCAGTACGGGTAGACGCA
This sequence comes from Gemmataceae bacterium, assembly GCA_947474875.1. Classification (GTDB taxonomy): domain Bacteria; phylum Planctomycetota; class Planctomycetia; order Gemmatales; family Gemmataceae; genus JALHQU01. The sequence goes on along the minus strand of CANJKY010000039.1, from coordinate 8,236 downwards.
GCCGCCCCCGCCGGCCGCGAACGCGACCGCCAGAACGACCCCCGCCCCCGATCGCACGATCCACCCCATGATTGCCCCGTCCGTGGGTACGCCCCCCCATGTACCGCCGGCTCAACTGTAGTCGCAGCGGACGCGAATCTTCTCCCCACACCCGCAGGTGATGTCGATCGCCCGAACCACCCCGTCCTCGCGGATCAACTGGATCTTCGGCTCCCCGTGCGCGAGCGTGACGGATGGCGCCCCCACCCGCACCGGGCCGTCCATCACCCGCACGCGGGAGGCCGTCACCACTGCCGTGCCCCCGGCGTCAATCTTCGTATCGTTCAAGGGTTGTCCTTTCAGAGTGGTTGCGGTGGGCGTATGCCCGATTCGGCCGCAGATGTCAACCGGAGAGAGGTAGGCCAACTCATCCGACCATCGCCGACATGGCGTACCCGCCGTCTACGCCTTTCAGCCGCAGTCGTTCACCCAGGTCGAAAATGGCCCGGCTGAGGATGCGGCTGATCCGCGACGGGGACAGCCGCATCACCTCACTCATCTCTTTCAGCCGCATCTCCTCGCGGTAGTACAGGGTGACGGCCATCCGCTCGCGGGGGGGCAGTTCCTCGATCGCGTCGGCCAACTGCTGCACCGCCTCCCACCGCTCCGTCTCGGCCTCCGGTGGCGGGGCGGCGTTCACCGCCGTCATGCCGTTCGGCACGGCCGTCTGCTCCCACGAGATCATCTTGTTGAACCGCTCGGCGGACAAGGCGTCCGTCACCTCGTCCACCGTCAGCCCGGTCGCCGCCGAGAGTGTTTCCACCGTCACCGGCCCGGAGAACGTGCGGTACGCCTTCCTCACCAGTGTGATCCGCTCCATCATGTGCTGCGGCAGCGGGCTGTTCCGCCTCAGCTCGTCCAGGATGGACCCGCGGATGCGGATGTACGCGAACGTCTTGAACTGGGCGTTCCGCGTCGGGTCGTACTTGCCGGCCGCCTCGACCAGCCCGAGCACCCCGGCCGACTCCAGGTTGTCCACGTCGACCCCCGGCGGCAGTTCGGCCGCCAGTCGGCCGATGATGTGCTTCACCAGCGGCAGGTGCGACAGGATCAGCTCATCCCGCCGCGACTGGTCGGCGACCCGCTGGTACGTCTGGATGGCTCCGCTGTGGCTGCTCACGGTGGTCGTCCTGGTGTCGGTGTGGTCCGTCAACTCGTCGCCGGGGCCGGGGTTGGGGGGCTGAACAGGTTCGCCACGTTCGCCGTTCCGCCGGCGAGGTCTTCCGGTCGGATGACGGCGACCGGTTCCATCAGCATGTCGGTCGGGATTTCCTGGTAGGCCACGACGGCCAGGCCGTCGAGCGCCCGGGCGAGCGACTGCCGCACCCCGCGGCGGATGCTGCCGTCACACAGCAGCGGCACGTCGTACCCGGCTGCCTGCGCCTTCCGGGACTCGGCCATCAACCGCAACATGAACTGCTCGGACCGGGCCATGTCGAGGGTGAGCTGGCCGTTCTGGGTGTTCCGCCGCAATTCCAACTCCAGCCGCGGGTCGAGGACGATGGCCCTCAGACGGCCGTTCGCGTCGCGGAAGCGGTCGCAGATGGCCCGGCCCAGGTCCGCCCGCACACGCTCGGTCAACTCCGCCGGGTCCTTAACCCCCACCCCGTGCGCGGCCAGGCTCTCCAGGATGCGAGTGAGGTTCGACACCGGCACCCGCTCTTCTAGCAGCAGGCACAGGACGCGGTGCAACGTGCCCGGTGTCACCACCGTCGGCAATACCTCGTCCACCACCGCCGGCGACACCTCCCGCACCTTGTCGAGCAGTGCCTTCATGTCCTCCCGGCTGAGCAACTCGTGGGCGTGTTTGCGGACCACCTCGCCGAGGTGGGTGATGAGAACGCTGGGCGCGTCTACCACCGTGTACCCGGCCGTCTCCGCCCGCTGCCGGTCGGCCTCCTGCACCCACCGGGCGGGCAGGCCGAACGCCGGCTCGCGGGCCGCCTCGCCGTCGATGGCGAGTGGGGCGGTGGCGCCCGGGTCGATGGCCAACCACTGGTCCGGCCGCAGCTCCCCACGCGCCACTTCCCGTCCGCCGATCATCACCCGGTACGCCCGCGGGTCGATGCCCATGTTGTCCTTCACCCGCACCGCGGGCACCCACAGCCCATTCTGCTTCGCCAAGTCCCGCCGCAACCCGCCGATCCGCTCGACCAACCCCGGCCCTCGGCGGGCGTTCACCAGTGGCACGATCGCGGCCCCGACCTCCAAGCTGATCCGGTCGGTGAGCAGAAAATCGTCCACATATCCTTCCATGGCCGACCGCGGCTGCCCTTGCGCCGAACCAGGTGGTAAGGTCGCGCCGGGTTGAGCGGCGGTGGGCGTCTGGGGCTGGGCCGCCTTTTTCTCGATCTGCCTGGCGATCGTCCGCGAGGCGAGGAACAGACCGGCGCCAAGTGCCAGGAACGGGATCATCGGCATCCCGGGAGCGAAACCCAGCCCAGCGAGGATGAGCGAACCGAGCCGTAGCGGGGCGACACTCGACTGGAACTGCCCGGACAGCTCCTGCCCTAAACTGTTACCAGACGTGGCTTTCGTCACCAACATACCGGACGCGACTGCCGTGATGAGCGCCGGGATCTGGGTGACCAGTCCGTCGCCAATGGTGAGGATCGAGTATTTGTTCACCGCCAAGCCGACCGACAGGCCGTTGATCAGCCCGAGGATGATACCGCCGATCAGGTTCACCGCGGTGATGATGACGGCGGCGATGGCGTCCCCGCGGACGAACCGGCTGGCCCCATCCATCGTTCCGTAAAACTCGCTCTCCCGCATCAGTTCGGTGCGGCGGCGGCGGGCCTCGGGTTCGTCGATCAGCCCGGCATTCATCTCCGCGTCGATCGCCATCTGCTTGCCTGGCATGGCGTCCAAGGTGAATCGGGCGGCCACCTCACTCACCCGTCCGGCCCCCTTCGTGATGACCACGAACTGGATGACCACCAGGATGGCGAAGATGACCAACCCGACCACCAAGTTCCCGCCCACGACGAACTGGCCGAACGCCTGCACGATGTCGCCGGCGTGCCCGTGTAGGAGAATCAGACGGGTGGTGGCGACGTTCAGCCCGAGCCGGTAGAGCGTAAGTAGCAAAAGCAGTGACGGGAACGTCGAAAAGTCCAGCGGCTTGCGAACCGTCAGTGTGACCAGCAGCAGCAGGACGGTCGCACTCAAGTTGAACGCCAACAGTAGATCGAGCAGGAACGGAGGCAGCGGGACGAGGAACACGACCAACAGGCCGAGCAACGCCACCGCGAGGATGAACTCGCTGCGATGCAACCCGGTCCGGGTGCCGGTGGTGTCGTTCGCCATGATCGGTCCGTCCACAGCACCGCCAGTCGATCCGGCGTCCGAACACTAGGACACCGTTTATCGCCGTGCGGGAAGAAACGCCGTCACGAGTGTCCCGCCGCACATCTGTTCCGAGTCAGCCAACAGGATTACGTGCTGACCGCAACCGGATTCGCACCGCTTCACGGCCACTCGTAACATTCAAGGCAGTTTGAATCACCGCCCGATTCCTCTCAGCCTGTAAACGAACGCAATCACCTCGGCGACAGCACGGAACAGGGTGTTCGGGATCGGCCGCCCCTCTTTCACCGCCGCGTAGATCGCCCGGGCCAGCACCGGCCGCTCGATCACCGGCACCCCGCTGTCGCGGGCGAGGGCGATGACTTTCAATGCGAACGCCCCCGCGGCCCGCGCCACCAACACCGGGGCGGCGTCGGACGTCGAGTCGTACCGCAGGGCAACGGCGTAGTGTGTCGGGTTGGTGATAACCACTGTGGCTTTCGGCACTTCCGTCAACATCTTCCGCATCATTCGCTCGCGCGCCAGCTGCCGCATCCGGGCCTTCAACTGCGGGTCGCCCTCCTCCTGCTTCAGTTCATCCTTCACCTCTTGCTTGGTCATCCGCAGCCCGACCTCGAACCGCCGCCGCTGGTAGATGTAGTCCGCCGCCGCCACCAGTGCGGTGGCCGCAGCCAGGTAAAGGGCCAGCCGGGTGATGACCGCCCACGCCGACACCGCCGCCCCACTCAACCGGTCGTGGTTCAGCCCGAGGATCACACCCACCCGCCCCTCGAACACCCAGTACGCCATCCCGCCGATGGCAGCCACTTTCAGCATCGCCAGCCCGCCCTTCACTAGCGCCGCCGTCGAGAATAACCGCTGCGCGCCGGTCGCCGGGTTCAGCCGGTCGAACTTCAACTCCAGTTTCTCTGGAGTGAGTTGCAGTCCGGCTTGGACGACGCAGGCCGCGACCCCGGCCACCAGCATCAGCCCGAACCACGGCGCCACCGCCGCCCCGAGTCGCAACGCCGCATGTAGGAACAGTTTCTGCGCGTCAGCCGGCGTCAGGTTCTCGTGACGGACCGCTGGCAGATCTTCACGGATCACCTGAAGCAGTCGGCCGCCGATCGAATTCCCGAACACGATCAGCCCGATCACCGCCGCGAGGAGGACCACCGCCCCAACCAACTCCTGGCTGAACGGCACTTGGCCCTGCTTCCGGGCCTCCTCACGTCGCCTCGGACTCGGGTCTTCCGTTTTGGACTCTTCATCCACATCTTCAGCCATCCGCTACCCTCCCAGGTATCGGGGAAGCGACTGGCCGGTACGATCGACGATAACCCCAAGGCTGCGAACGATTTCAGGCAGCAGGAACAGGGTGCCGATCAGTACCACCGTCACCTGGAGGGTGAACCCGATGGAGTACACGTTCAACTGCGGGGCGGCGCGGGTCATGATGGCAAGCGCCACCGACAGCAGGAACAGGCACAGGGCGAGCGGGGCGGCCAGCAGAAGCCCCATCTCGTAGGCCGAAGTCAGCCCGTCGAGCATCGGGTTCTGACCCGGATCCAAGCCGGTACCGATGGGCAGCACACCCCCGCCGAGTGGCAAGAGGCCGAATGACCCGTGCAGCGCGAGCAACACCGTGTGGTGCCCGTCCAGGCCGAGGAACAACAACCCGCCGGCCGTTTCGAAGGCGTTGGTGAGCGGTCCACCTCCGCCGTCCCCGGTCGGACCGATCGCCTGCGCTGCGTTCAGCCCGATCTGTTGGGTGACGAACTCGCCTGCGATCCGCGCTGGTAGCAGGAACAGGGCGAACGCAAACCCCATGCTTGCACCTAGTAGCGTCTCGCGGACGAGGGCCAGGGCGTACCGCAAAGGATGGGTGTCGATTGCGGAACGCGCGAACCCGGCGTCCCAGGTCGGGACAGCTGAGGTGAGGTAAAAGGCGGTGAGCGCGACGGCGAACGCCGCCCTCACGGAACGTGGGGTGCGGTTGGCGAACGGCGGCATGACGGCCACGAACGACCCGACGCGGGCGAGGATCAGGCCGACATACACTGCGTACTCGGGGGTCATAACGTACCCCCCGCGCCCGTTTCCTTCAGCGCCACCTGCACCATTCGGTGGAACAAGTCGATGGCCAGTTGCAGGGTGAACCCGAGAGTGAGCACGATCGCCAATCCGGCCGCCAGAATTCGCGGCACGTAACTGAGCGTCTGATCCTGGATGCTTGTCACCGTCTGGAAGATGCTTACCGCCAATCCGATCACCAGGCTGACCGCAAGTACCGGCAGGGAAATGAGTAACGCGGTGTAGAACACCTGTTGCACGACGTGGATGACCTGTTCGACGGACATCGGCCGCCTCCAATCACCCGGTAGCAGGGGTTTTGTAACTCGCCGCCACCGCGTAGGCGATCAGGTGCCACCCGTCGGCCAACACGAACAGCAGCACCTTGAACGGTGCGGAGATGGTCACCGGCGGCATCATCACCATGCCCATCGCGGTGAGCGAACTGCTCACCACCAAATCCACCATCAAGAACGGCAGGTAGATGCAGAACCCCATGATGAACGCCGTCTTCAACTCGCTGATGACGAATGCCGGCACCAGCGTGAAGAACGGGATGTCGTCGGGCGGCGGCACTTCCTTCGCTTTCGATAAGTACAGAAACAGCTCTAAATCCTTCGTCCGCGTATGTTTAAGCATGAATTTCTTTTGAACCGCCGCTGCTTTCTGTACCGCCGTCGGGCCGTCGATCTGCTTGTTCAGGTACGGCTGGAGTGCTTGCTGATCGATGTCGTCCAGGGTCGGCTTCATGATGAGCATTGACATGAACAGTGCCAGCCCGATCAGCACCTGGTTCGGCGGAACGTTTTGCGTGGCAAGCCCTTGCCGCACGAACGACAGCACGATGATGACGCGAGTGAACGAGGTGAGCGTCATCAGTGCGGCCGGGATGAGCGCGGACAACCCGAGGGCCAGCGCGAGTTGCACCGGAGGCGATGCATCTTTCAGGTTGAATGCGGTCAACAGGTCGTTCGGGTCGGCCATTCGGCACCTCCGTGCGCCGCTATTTTCTGCCCAGTAATTCAGCCAAATCCGCAGGTTCTGGTGTCGACGCCACCGACACCCGCAGCGGCCCAATCACAGGTCCGCTCACGGCCGGTAACTCCACCACCGCCTTTACGCCGGCTACATCTGAGCCGACCAGTAGCCGCCTATCTCCCACACGTACCAGATGCACGACACACCTGGAATCGATGGGCAAACTCGCTTCGACCCCCAGATGAGAAGGCGTGACCGGCGGCTGTTTTCGACCCACATACCATGCCACCCCCACCCATGCCACCGCAACCACGCCGACGCCGAGAGTCATCTTGAACAGCGTGCCCCATGGGGTCGCATTCGGCTCGTCCGAGGTGGTGAACTGCTTCACCGGTGGTTCGGCTACGGAGGGGGTCGAGACGAGCTTTGGGGCGAAAAGTCCGAGGCACACCACCAAGAATCCGACGCCTGCCAGAATCTTGAATGGAACGGACTTGACCGCCGGGTTCGGCGGGGCAGACGGGGGCATCGTTTCGGTCCTTCGAAACGGGGGGAGCGAGGTGAATTACTTCTGCGTCGTCATCGCCTTCATGCGGTCGATCAGTTGCGGGCCGAGCGACGGGTCGCTCAAGGCGGCGAACACCTCGGCCGCTTTGGCCGCCTTCATCTTTGACAGGATCTTGGCGACGGTGTCGATGTTCCCTCCGTCCGCGTAGTACTGCACGATCTCGGCCGCCTTCGCCGCGTCCATCTTGTCCATCATCAGCGCGATCTGCTCGATCCGGGCCAGCTCGTTCTTGTCCACGTCCAGTATCCGCTTCTTCAGCTCGTCCTCTTTCAGCTTCTGTTTGTGTTCGACCTGGCTCAACTCCCTGGCACGGGCGTCGTTCGCGTCCTCCTCGGCCTGGATCGCCTTCACCTCGGCGGCCAGCGACTTCGTCCGCTTCTCGTACTCCTCCCGCTGTAGCCGCAGGTCGTGCAGCACCACCTCCATCTGAAGCCGTCGCAGCTCGGTCGTGTCGTCCTTGTCCTTCGGGTCGGTGGTCAGCTTCGGCTCCGCCGGCTTGGGGTCGTGCCCCTTCGAGTCCGGCTCTTTCTCCTGCTTCTTCGCCTCTTCACCGCGGTCCTTGTCCGTCGACTTGCCGGTCGGGTGGTCGTCGCCCTTCTTCTTGGTTTCCTTCTCTTCCTTGGCCGTGGGTGCGGTCGTTCCCTTGGAGGCGTTCAGCCACACGGACAGGGCGAACGAAACCGAGAACAGCACCAGCGACACGCCGCCGACGATGAGGATGTTCTTCATGCTGCCAGTCGGCGGTTACGCCGCTCCGCTCAGGGACGCCCGGGCCGCCATCCACCGCCGCAGCCCGACCTCGTCCAACTGCTCCTGGCCGGCCTGCTCCACCTCCTGCCGCCACTTGTCCCACTGCTGTTGACGTAACGTCCGAAGCGCCTCCACCTCGGTGGCGACTTGCACCCGCTCGTTCCGAGCGTCGGTCAACTTTTTTTCCGCCGATTGAACATCGGTCTCGGCGGCCACGATTTGCCGGCCCAGCCGCTCGGTCAGCTCGTAGGCGGTCACCCACCGCGACGCGTCCACCGCCTGGCCGACCCGCGCCACCAGGCTGTCCGCCGCCGCCGTCAGCCGCTGCTTCAGCTCGTCCGCCCGCGCGCGGGCGTCCGCCACCGCCTGCTGGGCCTTCTGCTGCTCCAGTTCGGCCAGGTGTTCGAGCTGCCGCTTCACCCGCAGCAGCCCGTCCAGGTGGTATTCGAATCGTTTCACGGCCGCCTACCTCGTGAGACGGCGGGCTTATGGCAAGCCAGGGGGAGGGCGTCAAGGGGAGTGTTCTGCTCGCTCCGCGAG
>CANJKY010000038.1 GCA_947474875.1 Gemmataceae bacterium | reverse complement strand
CGGCCTCACCCTGTCGTGCCGGGTGGCCAACCTGTCCGACACCGAGTTCGGGCTGTTCACCCGCCTCGAAGAGGTGTTCCCGGACGGCACGCTGCGGTTGTCGGCCGACGCCGCCTACATCGAGCTGGTCGGCGACACGCTGCGGGTGGAGAAGAGCATCCTGGCGGTCCCGGACGGGCTGCGGGTGGCCGAGCGGACCGCCCCGCTGGCGACCCGCCTGCTGCCGCAGGGGGAGTGGCAGGAAGACATCACCCTGCACGCCCCCGTCCGGGTGTGCCACCCGTACCGGCGGGCGGTGCTGGCGGCGGCCAACCCCGGGGCGGACGTGAACCCGGAAGAGCCGAAAGCGGTCCGCGAAATCGAGGTGGTGTTCGGGGCGTTCCCGCTGACGGACGTGAACCTGACCCCGGTGTCGCCCGCCTTCCCGACCGTCTGCCGGGCGTGGCCGCCGGGGGTGGCCCTGGCCCGGCAGGTGCTGCTCTCCCGCAAGGTGCCGCTGACGGCCGAACTGCTCGTCCTCGACTATGGGGTGACGAAACCGAAATGACGCCGGCCGGCGGGGTGAGCCGCCGGCCGGTCGGTGGTCGTTGCTGCCCGCCGGGTTAGAACCGCCACCGCAGCTCGGTGCGGTACAGCCGCTGGGCGAAGTGCCGGTCGGTGACGGCGAACTGCATGCCGAACCCCAGGTCCAGCCTGTCGCACATGCACAGCCGGAACCCCGGCCCGACGCTGAAGTACGTCGTCCCGTTCGCCGCCCGCACCACCCCGGCCGGGTCGGTGAACGAGCCGGAGGTGAACGTGTACCCGACCGTTTCGAACGTCCCCACGAACCGGGTGTCGGGCAGCGGCGTCCACAGCACCCGGTTCAGGCTGTTCGCGTAGTGCAGCACGCTGCCGTTGCTGTTCCCCACCCCGAACCAGTACCCGGTCTGGCTCTGCCAGTACGTGCAGTTGTCCAGCTTGACGGTGGTGAGCAGCGACGGGTCCAGGCTGACGTGCCCGGTGCCGATGCCCCCGCCCGGCCCGGCGGTCGGCACGCTGGTGACGAACTGGAAGGTACACAGCAGCAGGTCGCTGTCCAGCAGCACCGACTTGGTACCGATCTTCAGGTCGCCGATGCCCCCGTGCCCGCCGTTCCGGTCGCTGTCGAAGCTGCGGTACGGCAGGTCGATGAACAGGGAGAACTTCTCCGTCCCGATCTCCTGGTACAGGTGCAGTTCGTGGTAGTCCACCCGCGTTTCCGGGTTGGCCGGGCCGGGGCCGCCGGTCTGCGCCCAGAAGTACTCCGCCCGGTCCGGGTCGGTCAGGTTGCGGCCGGCGTCCCACCGCAGCCGGGTCATGGTAGTCGGGCGGGCGTGGTCCACGAACAGGGCGGCGTTGGCCGGGCAGTTCCACCGCGGCACGTAGCACGGGTCCGGGCAGCACAGGGCGTTGTGCACCCCCTGGAGGAACCGGCCGATGCGGGTGGGCGCCCCCTCGGCGACCACGCAGTCGCGGCCGCAGTTCCCTTCCCCACACCCGCCCGACCCGCATCCCGCCGAGCCGTACCCGCCGCCACTTCCGCCGCCGCAGTCGCTGCACCCGCTGTTACTGAGCAACCCCAGGTGCCCGGCCTGGAGGGTTTGCTCCGCCGTGCCCGCCCGCACCGGCATGCCGGTGGTCTGCGGCAGTACGGCTGGGGCTTCCTGGCCGACGGCCGGGCCGCCGACCGCGCACAGGAGCAGGAGCAGGCCGACGGCCCGCACGCTTCGGGCCGCCGTGGGAGGATGGAGGGTCGTGGCCATGGGTTCCCCCGAACGGGTACGGTGGTACGGATTGCCGGAACGCGCCGGTCGTACTCTCTTGTTCGTCCGACGCCCCCCGCCCAAATCAGCAAAACCACGACAAACCGCTCGCCCCACTCATCCGGCGTGTTCGCCCGTTCCCATCCAGTCGGTGCGAACCGTGTGTTCCCGCTATTCCGGTCAGTTTCACCAAACGCTGAAGTCGGCACTGAACGGCGACCGATACACGACGCCATGAACACACGTCCGACCGCCCGGCAAAAGCCGGATCGGACGGCGTTCGGTTCCTTATCTTTCGGGGGGAACCCATGAAACGGTTCCGTTGGGCCGCGGTGGCGGCGAGCGTGGTCGGGCTGGCGGCGACGACGGAGCGGTGTTCCGCCCAGTTGCCGGCGGTGCCGGCGGTGCCCGGGGTGACGGCCCCGGTGCTGCCCCCGGTGGCGGCGGTGCCGGCGGCGCCCGCGGCCGCCCCGCGGGTGGGCATTTTCGCACGGATGAAGACCGGGTTCAGCACCTGCCTGCGGGACCTGATGAGCACCCCGTTCGGCCAGCTTCTGAACAACGCCACCAAGCCGCTGTCCGCCCTCACCGGCGGGGTGATCCCGACTCTGGCGGGCAAGCCGACGGCCGAGGAGACGAAGCAGCCGGGGGCGGCGGGGGCGGCGGCCACCGGTAAGAAGGATGCGGCCGAAGTGCCGAAGCGGTTGGAGGACGTGAAGTTCCTCGGCACCCTGGACTGCCGGTACTACCCGGACGCGTCGAAGGCGCTGGCCGACGCCCTCCGCACCGACCCGAACGAGTGCGTGCGGTACGCGGCGGCGGTGGCGCTCGGCCGCGGGTGCTGCTGCACCAAGGTGACCATCGCCGCCCTGGAGGCGTCGGTGTCCGGGTTCGACAAGGACGGCAACCCGGGCGAGCGGAGCCCGCGGGTGCGGTTCGCCGCCGCCGTCGCCCTGGAGCGGTGCCTGGCGTGCTACACCCCCACCCCGATCGACCCGGACCCGGCGTGCGTCGAGGAGAAGCCGGTCATCACCGGCGAGAAGCCGAAGGTGGGCGAGCAGCCGAAGCAGCCGGACCCGAACCCGCCGAAGCAGCCGGACCCGGCGAACGAGGTGCGGCGGCTGAACACCCCGCCGACCCCGCAGCAGGTCACCCGCGCGCGGGAGACGCTGTCCGCGTTCCAGGACGAGGTGCTGGTCGCGCAGGCGGCCTACGGCACCGGGGCGGTGCCGCCGCAGTCCGGGTCGACGGGCGTGTTCACCCTGTGGCAGGCGGCGGCGGTCGAGCCGGTCCCGTCGGCCCAACCGGTGCTGCGGGCGCCGGCGGTGATGCCGGCGGCGGCCCAGCAGGCGGCCCGCCAACCCCAGCGGGTCGTGGCGCCGCCCCCGACGACGATGCCGACGGACACGGCGTCCGCCGCCCCGCGGCCGAAATTTCAGCCGGGCGACAACGCCGGCGCCGCGGCCATCATCACCCCGGCGGTGGCCACCTCCGGCCCCGCCGAGGCGGATGCCAAGGCGGTGGAGGCGGTGTGCGTGCGGATGCTCCGCGGGGCGACCGCCGCCGACCAGCACGCCGCCATCCGCGAGCTGGTGCGGTACGACTGGAAGCAGCACCCGATCGTGGCGTCGGCGCTGGTGGCCGGGGCGAAGGGGCAGTATCCGGACGAGGTGCGGGTGGACTGCATCCGCCACCTGACCCACTACCAGATGGCGCACAAAGACGTAATCGCCGGGCTGGCCGACCTGGGGGACGCCAGCAAGTGGGTGAAGGACGAGGCGGCCGCCGCCCAGCACCGCCTGGCGGCGATGATGAAGTGACGGGACTGGCGCAGCATTAAGCACGCCCCGTGCGGGGTTCTTCATGGTGAAGAACGCCGCACGGGGCGTGCCTACTTTTCGGCCGCTAGAATGATCTACACTTCGCCGTCGTACCCCGCCGAGATCGCCGGTGTCCCGTGAATCCGAGCTGACCGATTCGGACCGCGAGTGGCTGTCCACCGTGGCCGACGAGTTCCACGCCGCCCTCACCCGCGGGCCGGTGACCGACTGGCAGCCGTTCCTGCTCAAGCTGACCGACCGGGTGCGGCCGCACGGGCTGATCGAGTTCGCCCTCATCGAGCTGGGCCACCGGTGGAAGCTGGGGGAGCGGCCGACGGTGGAGGAGTACGTCGGGCGGTTCCCGGACCTCGGCCCGCGGGACGCGGTGCCCGGCAAGCTGATCGCCGAGGAGTACTGGTGCCGGCTGGTGGCCGGCGAGCCGCGGGACGTGACGCAGTATCAGCAGCGGTTCCCGGTCCAGTTCGCGGCGCTGAAGTCGAAGCTGCTGGCGATGGAGGCGGACCAGCCGAAGCCGAAGCCGAAGTCACCCCCGCCGCCCCCGCCGGTGGCGGAGGCGATCCCGACGGCCGCCTTCTCGTCCGCCCCGTCCATCGGGCCGGGGGACGTGGCCGGCCCGCCGCCGGACTCGTCCGCCGCCCGGTCGAAGGCGAGTGAGTACAAGTTCATCCGCCGGCTGGGCAGCGGGGCGTTCGGCGAGGTGTGGCTGGCCGAGACGGTGAAGACGCAGATCAAGAAGGCGATCAAGATCCTGCACCAGGCGGCGGACGAGGACGTGGCCCGCAAGGAGCTGCGGTCGCTGGACATCATCAAGAACCTGCGGCACCCGTACCTGCTGAACACCGAGGACTACTGGGTGGCGGACAACCGCCTGTACGTGGTGATGGAGCTGGCCGACGACACCCTGAAGGGGCGGATGAAGGAGTGCCAGGCGGAGGGGCTGCCGGGCATCCCGGAGGACGAGCTGTTCGCCACCATGTGCGAGGCGGCCGAGGGGCTGGACTTCCTGCACGAGCACAACGTGGACCACCGGGACGTGAAGCCGGACAACATCCTGCTGCTCCGCGGGCACGCCAAGGTGGGCGACTTCGGCTTGGCCCGCCAGCAGGAGGCGCTGATGGCCCAGATGAGCGTGTTCGCCGGCAGCCCGGCGTACATGGCGCCGGAGGTGTGGGGCGGGGAGTCCGGGCGGGCGAGCGACCAGTACAGTTTCGCCGTCGCCTACGTGGAACTGCGGCAGGGTCGGCTGCCGGTCCACCTCGGCCCGGTGACCGAGATCATGTTCGCCCACCTGGAGGGTCGGTTCGAGTTCGACTCGCTCATGGGCGAAGCCGAGCAGGCGGCGGTGCTGCGAGCACTCTCCAAGGAACCGGGCGAGCGGTACGGGTCGTGCCTGGAGTTCATGGAGGGGCTGGCCCAGGCGCTCGGCCGGCGGTACGTCCGTCCGTCCGCGAAGAAGAAGTCCGGGTCCACCTCCCAGCCGCAACTGCGGCCGCTGCCGCCGCCCACCGGCCGCAGCGGCACCGTCACCATGCCGAACGCCCGCGGGACGACCACCGCCAAAACGGCGTCGTCGCAGGCCGGCCGCGGCACCCTCGGGGCGGCCAGCACCGTGGCCGGCGACGCCAGGCGGGGGCCGCCCCGCCCGCCCGGCCCGGCTGCCGCGGCCACCCAGTTGTACACCCCCGGCGGCACAACCACCCGCCGCCCGGTCCGTCCGCCCGCCCGCCGGTGGGCGGCCATCGCCGTCGCCGCGGGCATCATCCTCGCCATCGTCGGGCTGATCGCTTTCGTCCTGTGGGGGAACCGCGACACGGGGAAGACGCCGTCCAGTTCCACCCCGCCGAGCGGCGACACCACGCCGACCTCGTCGCCGACGCCACCCACGAAGCACGACCCGCCGCCCCCCCCGCCGCCGGACGAGCCGTGGAAGCCGGACGGCACCGTGGGGGACAAGGACGGCGAGGTCCGACGCATCGTCGGCCGCCGGGTGTACGAGTGGGTGACGGCGACGGTGAACGGCCAGCCGGTGCGGTTCCGGCTCATCCCCGCCGACACCCCGTTCTACATCAGCGCGGAGAAGATCACCAACCGGGCGTTCGGCTCCGCCGGCGTGCCGAATGTGCCGGCCACCGGCATGACCGTGGCGGAGGCGGGCACGTTCGCCCGGGAGAAGCTCGGCGGCCGGCTGCCCACCCCGGCCGAGTGGGATCTGGCCGCCGGGCTGCCGAAGGCGACGGACCCGAAGGCGGGGGTGAACCTGCCGGGCGGGGTGCCGTGGGTGAACAAGGACGCCCCGGCGCCGGCCAAGCGGGAGCAGGCCGACCTGAACGAGTACGGCCTGTACGACATGGCCGGGAACGGCCGCGAGTGGACGTGCGGCGTGCTCAACCCCGGCGGCCCGCCGCCGGTGATCGACGCCCGGACGGACGGGTCGTTCGCCAAGACCGACCTGATCGTCCTCCGCGGGCGGAACTACACCCTCGCCCGCGGGCTGACGTTCGAGGAGCTGAAGAAGGAGGCGGACCGGCAGCCGCAGACCCAACTGGCCGAGGTGAAGTCGCCGTACACCGGCTTCCGCGTGGTGCTGCCGGTGAAATGACCGGCGAGCGGCCTGTTACGCCGCTCGCGGCGTTGCACGCCCACCCATCTCGGACCACGCGAACGTCACCACCAGCCCGGCCCACATCCCCGCCCGCACCCACACGTGGACCTCGCGGATCACATCCGCATACGCCTCCAACTCCCGCGTGCCGATCGAGTCGAACAGCACCGGGAAGTGCAGGTAGGTCAGTAAGTCGTGCGCGATCACGTACCACACCAGCCAGCGGTGCCGCCCCGCCAGCGGCACCAGCAGCACGGCGATCCACTGCCACCACTGCGGGGAGAAGAACGTCTGCATGATCACGAATAACACCACCGCGATGGCGCACCGCCGCAGCAGCGACAGCACGTCCGGCGGGCGGCGGACGGTCATCGCCAGCACCGCCAGCAGCACCGGCGCGGCGCGGATCACGGCGTATCCTGGCGTCTTCGCCGCCCAGCTCAGCGGCAGAAACTTGTCGTAGAAGCACCACCCCGGCTCCGGGTCGCGGTCCAGTTGGAACTTGAGCGGCAGCACCGCACCGTCCGCCCCGTCGAGCAGCACCATCCCGCCGTAACTGAGCACCACCGGCAACGCCGCCGCCGCGCACCACCCGGCCGCCTGCCCCCAACTGCGGGCGGCGTACCGCAGCACCAGCGGGGCCACCGCTAGCGGGTACATCTTCAGCGCCACCGCCAACCCCAGGCACCCGCCGCTCAGCCACACCTGCCGGCGGTCGGCGGCGGCGATCGCGCACACCACCAGGGCGGCCGGCAGGATGTCGAACCGGCACGGGGTGAAGTACAGGAACCCGGGCAGCAGCAGCAGCCACGCGGGCCGAGCCGTTCGCCCCGACCCCGCGGTCGATCAGGGCCATCAGCCCGACCAGCGTCGCCAGCATGACGAACCAGTACACCCGGATGGCGTGGCGGAAGGCGCGGTACAGAGTCGCCTCGTCCGGGGTGGCTGGGGTGTGCCAGGCCACGTTCAACTGGTGGGCGTCGAGCAGGGCCGGGTGAACGGTCAGAGAATCGGACCGGCCGGAGCCGACCAGCCCGAGGCGGAACAGGGCCAGGGCGGCCGGCGGGTATTCGAGGAAGTAGCGGTCGGCCGGCACGCCGGGAACAGTCAGCTTGGCGTCGAACTCGGCCTGGTCGAACACCGGGTCCGGCTCGACCGGGCCGAGCGTCACCGTATCCCCACGACGAACGGGGCCGACCAGCCCGGCCGTCCGCCCGCGGGCGGCGTTCTCGGCGCGCAGGGCGTAGGCGGTCACATCGCTGTCGTCGGTGACCAGGCGGGTGGCCGACCCGTACAGCGGGTAGCCGGGCACCGGCGGTTGCTGCGGCAGCACCAGCCGGTCGGCGGGTTGCAGGAGGACGAGCAGGAGGAAGTACGTGAGGGGGACAAGCAGCGGCCAGCGGCGGAGCATAGTCGGGTCAGGATAGGATGCGAGCCAGCGGCCGGCTCACCCCGCCCCGAAGAACCGCCGCCACCCCCGCGGCCTGGCGACCGGTACGGGTGCCGCGGTCAGCCCGCGGATCGCTTCCACTACCTCGTCGGCCGACTGGTACCGGTCCGTCTCGGACTTGGCCAGCAGTTTCAACACCACCGCGTCCACCCACGGCGGCAGGTCCGGGCGGAGGCGGGTGGGGGGCACCGGGTCGGCCTCGCACACCAGCTTCAGCACCTGGAAGATGGCTTGCCCGGCGAACGGCGGCCGGCCGGTGGCGGCGGTGTACAGCACCCCGCCCAGGCTGAACAGGTCGGACCGCGGACCGGCCGGCTGTCCCCGCGCCTGCTCCGGGGACATGTACAGCGGGGTGCCGACCAGGCTGCCGTCGGCCGTCAGGCTGACGTCCGTCTCGGCGCGGGCCAGCCCGAAGTCGGTCAGCTTCGCCTGCCCGGTGACCCGGTCGAGCAGGATGTTCTCCGGCTTCACGTCCCGGTGGACGATGGTGCGGGCGTGGGCGGCGGCCAGCCCGCCGGCGACCTGCACGGCCAGCGTCCGCAGCTCGTCCGCGGTCAGCGGCGGGCCGGCTTCGATGCGGTCCTCCAGCGACCGGCCGTCCACGAACTCCATGCTCAGGTAGGTGGGCGTGCCCTCCCTCACCGCGTACACCGCCACCACGTTCTCGTGCCGGATGGCGGCCACGTTCCGCGCCTCGCGGATGAACCGCCGGCGGTTCTGCTCGTCGTCGGCCAGCTCCGGCAGCATCATCTTGATCGCCACCCGCCGGTCCAGGCTGGGGTCGTGTCCCTCGAACACCACCCCCATCGCCCCGCGGCCGAGCACCCGCTGCACCCGGTACCCGTCCAGTTGACACCCGCCAGCGGGGAACGCGTCGAGGAACTTCAGGTCGAAGTCGGGCGTGGACGGGCCGGGCGGCGCCGGGGCGGCCGACTCGGCCGGCTGGAAGTCGCCGGCGTCCAGGGCGTGAGCGGGGGCCGGGGTGCGGACGGTGGCCGCCACCCCGAGGCTGCCCGACTCCATCGTCAGCTTGAACAGCTCGGTGCTGCCCCGGGCGAGGGTGGCGGCGTAGTTCGGGCACGCCCCCACGTCGATGCTCAGTAGGGCGGTGAACGCCTCCACCTTGGGCACCGCCCCCTGGAGGAATTCGACCAGCTCGGTCTGGCTCAACCCGTACCGGTCGCGGGCGGCGGCCAGCAGCGCGTCCACCTCCGCCGGGTGGTGGGCGACCACGTCCAGGTTGGTGAGCGCGTCCACGAACCCGAGCCGCTCGCACCGCTCCAGCAGCTCGCGGGTGGCGGACAGGCCGGGCGGGCGGTGGTGGTGGCGGATCGGCTGGACGAGTGACTCGGGCAGGTGCCAGCGGGCGAGCAGTTCGGCCGACACCTCGGCGTGGTCCACCCCGAACACCTCCCGCTCGTACTCGCACCACCCGCTGAACGGCCGCTCGGCCATGCCGCGGGCGAAGTCGGCGAACCCGGCCGGGTACGACTGGTGGAGGAGCAGCAGGCCGATGTCGCGGAGCAACCCGGCCAGCATCTCGTCCTCGGCCGTCGGCACCTTCAGCCGCACCGCCAGCTCGCGGCCGATCACCGCCCCGCTCACCGCCGACTGCCAGAAGTCGCGGAACGCCCGGTCCGGCACGCCGGGCAGTTGCATGGCCGGCAAACTCAGGGTGAGCACCAGCCCGCGGACGGTGTTCAGCCCGAGCAGCAGCACCGCCCGCTCGACCGACGCCACCGCCTCGGGCAGGGCGTACACGCACGAGTTGATCGCCTTCAGCACCTGGGCGCAGATGGCCGGGTCCTGGCGGAGCAGCTCGCCGATGCGGGCGACGGTCACGTCCGGGCTGCTCGTCTCCTTGACGATCTGCATGGCCACCGCCGGCGGGGTGGGCAGGCGGTCGGCGGCCAGCAGACGGTCGAGAACCGCCCGCCGACGGGCGGTGTTACTCAGGGACGGAGCCGGAAGGGTGAGCAGGGCGTCCACGTCGTGCGAATACCGGATGATGGGGTGCCCGAACCATGCGGCACCCCGCCGGCGGGTCAAGCGGCCAGGCGGGTGTGGGCAGGCAGTTCGTCTGTTCACCTCGGGAAACTCTGCTCCGGGCTGAATTCGCCTCCATGCCAAGAGAGAAGAGGCAAGCCCGGTCGGCGCTCACCCCAACACGTCGGCGATCTGGGTCAATTCCGTCAGCAGCACGTCCGGGCGGAAGTGCGGATCTTTCAGTTGCTCGCCGGTGGCTTGCAACGATGCCTTGTCCCCGGCGAACAGGGCGGTCTTCATCCCCAGTTTCTTGGCCGGGGCGATGTCCCGGGTCAGGCTGGACCCGACGTGCAGCACCTCGGCCGGCTGTACCCCTTTCGCCCGCACCGCCGCCAGAGCGGTACGGAACAGATCTTCGTCCGGCTTCTTCACGCCGTGGTCGGCGCTCAGCACCCGTAGTTCACCGGGCAGCCACGCGCCGAGTTCGGCGTGCGGGTCCTGCTCCCGTAGCCCCTTCAGTAGTTGGGCCGGGGTGAAGCACTGGCCGTCGGCCAGCAGCCCCTGCTTCCGTCCGCCGTCGGCCACCGTCCGCAGTGCCTCGGCGGCGCCGGGGTAGCAGCCGCTGCCCTGGATGCTGGCGTGGTAGAAGTACGCGATCTTCTTCACGTACTCGGACGGCGGGCCGTACTGCCCGGCGTCGTAGCTGTACTCCTTGGTCATCAGCTTCTTGACGATGTCGTCCCAGATGAGTTCGGCCTTCACCTCGCCGCCGCCGGTCAGCCGCACCACGTCGTACGCCTTCTTGAACAGCTCCCGCATGTACGCCGCCGGCGCCCCCGGTTTGCGGCTCATCGAGTTCCACATCTTGAACTCTTTGATCGTCTTGTCCAGCGCCGCCTCGGACACCCAGTCGACCGTCGCCTCGAACTGGAGTTCGCCGGTCGGCACGGCGAGCAGGGTGCCATACACGTTCCACAGCACCGCTTTCACCGGCAACTGATGAAGGCTGGGCTTGGCCTTCGGTGCCTCCACCTTCGGCATGGCCGGCCACGGCAGGTCGCGGCCGGGCAGGAAGTGGCACACGTACTGTTCGAGCGAGAGCGGCATAGCCCGACCGGGTGGGTGCGAGGGGCGATCGCCTACCATTTTGAGCCTAGCGGCGGGCAGCGAGCGGAGCAAGTCGCCGGGCCGTGAACACCGTCTCCGGCTGGCGGAAAATCCGATTGCATTTCACCTCTTTCTCTCATTATACTTTCATGAATTTCCTCTCACACTTCTTCCACTCATCATCCCGCGAGATCGTGTCATGGCCCGCTCGTCTCGGCACGGGTTCACCCTGATCGAGTTGCTCGTCGTCATCGCCATTATTGCGATCCTCATCGGCCTGCTGCTGCCCGCCGTGCAGAAGGTGCGGGAGGCGGCCGCCCGCCTCCAGTGCAGCAACAACCTGAAGCAACTCGGGCTGGCCGCCCACAGCCACCACGACGCCTTCGGCCACTTCCCGACCGGGGGAAAGAACGGGTGTGAGGCGCCGACCCACGCGGACATCGCCGCCAACTGCGCGGCCGACCCGGACTACAACTACCACTCCGCCCCGTACACCTTCCCCAGCGGGGATCTGTTCACCCGACGGTCGGAGTGGAGCTGGGCGTACTTCCTGCTACCGTACATCGAGCAGGATCCGGTGT
>CANJKY010000037.1 GCA_947474875.1 Gemmataceae bacterium | reverse complement strand
CTCGTTCATGGTGCCGGACAGGTCCTTGCTGGTGGCCGAGATCTCCCGCACCGACGCCGCCACCTCGGTGGTCGAGCTGGCCAGGGTGTTCACCGTCTCCTCCTGGCTGCGGGAGGTGGCGGCGATCTCGGACGCCACCGACAGCACCTGCAGGCTGGACTCCCGCACCTTGCCCACGATCCCCTGGATCTTGCTCACCATCCCGTTGATGCTCTCGGCCAGCACCCCCAGCTCGTCCCGGCTGGTGACCGGCACCCGGGCGGTCAGGTCGCTCGCCCCGCTGGCCAGTTCGCGGACCCGCTCGTTCAGCCGGCCGGTGGCCCGCACGATGCTGCGGGCGACCAGGAACTTGGTGCCCACGAGCACCGCCAGGGCCAGGCAGCTCACGACCAGGTTCGTCGTCCCCCACCAGCCGGCGCTGGCGGCGGCCTGCGCCTGTTCCGCCTGGATGTCCTGCTCGACGACGCGGAGCAACTGTTCCGAGGTCGCTTTGAGCACGCGGTACTGGGCCATCACCTCGCGAAGCGCTTTCGACACCTCGGCCTGGTCCACCTGTTCCCCGCGGCCGGCCCGCTCGACCAGTGGCAAATACCTGGAGTTGACCAGACCGAACAACTGGCGGCCGGCGTCGTTCAGGTCGCGGTCCAGCATCCGCCGGGCTTCGCCGTCGCGGGCCATGTTCAACCGCTTCACCCGCGTCGTTTCAAACTTTTTCTCCAGGTCGCGGTACGTCTCGATGAGTTTGGCTACCGCATCCGGGCGGCGCTCGTAGTCCAGTTCTTGCAATGCCACCATCGCTTGAACCGGGGTCAGCGCGGCCGGCTCCAATTCGGACCGGAAGTCTTCCATTTCGGAGATCCGGGTGTCGATCGGCCCCCCGATGGAGTACCGGTACTGCACGTACAGCCCGACGCCGACGGCGGTGCCCAGGGCGAGAACGGTGAGCGGAACGAGCGCGTAGAGCTTGGTGCGAATGGACGTCAGCCTGCTCATGCCAGGACTCGCCAGGGGGCGCGGGAATTGCGGTGCGGTCTAAGTCCGATCTTATGTCAACCGCCCGACTCTACCGGCCCAGACCGCACAGATCCCGTGAAATCGCCAGCCGTCTCAAACCGATTTGTCGAACCGATCCGCAAGACCGGCATGCCCCACGCCCAACCCGACTCGACATCAGAAATTCACCCGCACCATGGAGAAGTCGTCCCCCAGTGCCTCCTTGGGGCACATCCGTCGGACGAACTGCCACAGGCGGTCGACCACGTCCCCGCCGGCGGCGAGTTCCGGCCGGATGTACTCGACGAACTCCGGGTACTGCCACATAGACCCGTCGCCCTTCTCGACCTCGAACACCCCGTCGCTGAACACGAGCAGGACCGCCCCGGGCGGCACGTCGATCGTGCGGGTGTCGTACACCATCTCGGGCACCATGCCGACGGCCGGGCCGTCGGCGTCCAGTTCGGTCACCCCGCCGGGGGTGGACAACAGGGCGGGCGGGTGGCCGGCGTTGCAGTACAGCAACCGCCGGTCGGCCGGGCGGTACACGCCGAACCAGATGGTGAAGTACTTCTCGTCCTGGCGGTCCATCTGGAACATGTCGTTCAACTTGGTCACGACCGGCCCGGGGTCGCGGATGTCCACCCCCGGCAACCCCTGGTTGGCGAGGACGTTCGCCGCCGACACCGCCAGCAGGGCCGACCCCACCCCGTGCCCGCTCACGTCGAGCAGGTACACGGCCAGGTGGTCCGGGTCGATCCAGTGGTAGCCGAACATGTCCCCGGCCAGTTGGGTGGACGGGACGAACTTCCAGTCGACGGTCACCGGCCCGGAGGGGATCGGCGCGGGCAGTAGCGACTGCACGTACCGGGCCGCCCGGTTCACCTCGGCCGCCAGTTCCCGCTGCTTCTCGGCCAACGCCCGGTACGCCTCATTCCGTTCGAGGAGCGCGATGTACCCGCGGGAGTGGTAGCGGATGCGGGCCACCACCTCCAGCCGGTCGGGCAGTTTCACCATGTAGTCGCTCGCCCCGAGCGCGAACGCCCGGGCCTTGATCACCGGCTCCTCCTTGCTGGACAGGACGACCAGCGGCACGTCCCGGGTACCCGGGTGCGCCCGCAGGTACCGCACCAGTTGGAGGCCGTCGATCTCCGGCATCACCAGGTCTTGCAGGATGACGGTCGGCTGGAACTCGACCGCCGTGTCGATGGCGGCGGCCGGATCGGGGCAGAACCGGAACTGGATATCCGGATCTCCCACAAGCATCTGGCGGACCGTCTCGCCGACGATCGCCTGGTCGTCGATCAACAGCACCTTGATGGGGAAGCCGTCGGACATGAGCGCCCCGTGGAACAGGTGCGAAGCGAACAACCGTCCTGTAAAGTGTAGAGCGAATTCACCCGCCTTGCCGAAGCTGGTGGCTACGATCTCGACGGTGAGAAAAATGACGCCGTACCGGTGTGACCGATACGGCGCCCAAGAGCAGGAGTCAGTGTCTACGACGGGTTGACCATGTCATCTCGTAGGCAGCAACGGGCCGATTGGGATCGCCCCACCTGTCTGGTTTTGGACAAGTCCAGCCCCCATCATGTTGGGAGGCGACACCTTCATCCCTTTCGGGCCGTTGATGGGTAGTTGCGGCCCCTTGGGGATGAACGTCAGGCACCGGCCGGACCGCATCTGCGGGAGTTCGCCCTGCGACAGGTCCGTCAGCGGCGGAATCTTTCGCCAGCCGGCCGAGCAGTGCATCCGCCGGCCCTCCTCGAACAGCCCGGACATGACTTTCGGGTCGAACTCGGCCGCGTCGCCGATGTTCGCGAACCCGGCCGGGATGGCCGTCATGTGGAAGTTCATGCCGAACACCTGGCAGTACGACCACATCCGCTGGATGTCGCCGCGGGATTGGGCGCTGAGCACCGACGACACCGCCCGCCCGGCCTGGTTCAGGGCGTCGGGCTTCACGATCCCGGGGTCGGCGAACAGCTTGCCGGCGACGACGATGTACACGTTCGTGCCGACCGGGTTCATCGTCTGCGGGGTCCGCTGCTCCGGCGGCACATACGGCGGGTGGTAGAACATGCCCGCCGACACCCCGCCGTCCACGTGCCGTTCGGTGTAACATTTGCCATCGACGTACACGTCGATCTTCACCGGCGGGAACACCCCGGGGATGGAGGCGGACGCGACCATCACGTCGACGATCAGGTCCCGGTCCTTCGGCCCGTTCCGGCAAGCGATCTCGCCGATGTTCCAGTGGATGAACCGACTGCCCTCCTCCTCCGTGGTACCGATGATCAGCCGGCGGCCGGCCTGGTGGGCGGCCGCGATCTCGGCCAGGACCTGCGGGGTCATGAACTCGCCCACCTTCTTGCGGAGCGGGGCGGTGTCGGTGAACGCCTCCCCGCCGAGCAGCCCGCGGACCATCTGCTTCTTGAAGATGTCGTCGTTGGTGACGCTGGTGTAGAACTCCTTCAACTGGGCGTCGTAGGCCGGCCCGAGGAAGGCGAACGGGGCGATCAGCGACCCGGTACTGATGCCGGTCACCACGTCGAAGCACGGGCGGGTGCCGGCCTCCGTCCACCCGCACACCACCCCGGCCGAGTACGCCCCGTACGACCCGCCGCCGGACAGGCAGAGCACGTGCCGCTCCGGCCGACCGGGCGGGGCGTCCTTCAGCAACTCTTCCCGCCGGCGGGCGCCGTTCGTCTCGATCGCCTGCAGGAACCGGTCGATGCCGATGAGTTGTTCCGTGTCCGCCTGGGCGACCGGGTCGATCAGGTCGCGTGTGTTCAACCCGGACGCCGCCGGGGTCGGGCAGTGGGTCGTCTGTCGGTACCGGCATCCGGCTGGGATCGCCAGCATTGCACAGACGAGTGCTGCGGTCATCCCGACACGACGAGCGCGATGGAGCATGGGCATGACTCCAGTTCAGATTCCGTCGGTACGATCCATCCTCGACCCGCGGCCGAGGGCAGGCCGCGGCACACTCCGGCGGGATCGGATGATAAATGTCTGGATCGTAGCTACTTCACCCATATCGGCCAGAGCCTGCCAACTTCTCCACCCTTGCTGCCTGCCCAAACCAGTTTCCCTGACCCGCCGATGTAACCGGCGCAGTCTCCACAGATCGACGCCAGGGGTAACCGCCGCGAATGTGCTTGCAGACGTGGCGCAATCAACCGGCCAGCACCCGCCGTTCGAACGCGGCCAGGGCGTCGCGGAGCCGGGGGAGCGCCTCTTCGGCCGCCCGTTCCCCCGCGTCGGCCAGCGCGGCTGTCCGATCGAAGTCGGCGAAGCCGAAGGTGGTCGTGTCCGGCTCGATCATCAGGTCGGCCGCCCGAACGTGTTGACCGTTCGTCGCCGACGAGAGAACTTCCAGAACCCGGAACATCGTCTCCACCGACCCCGGCCGGGCGGCCGCCGGATGGCCCGGGGTGAGGCCGGCGAACTCGGCCCGCATCCGCCGGGTGACGTCCACCCCGACCACGAACCCGGCCCCCTTGGCCACCAGCACGTCCGACGGCAGGTTGTTCAGCACCCCGCCGTCGGTCAGCGCCTGGTCTCCCCGGACGATCGGCGCGGCAATGCCGGGAACGTTGATGCTCTCCAGGATGGCATGCACCGCGTCCCCGGCGTCCCGCACCACCTCCCGCCCGGTGACCAGGTCGACCGTCAGGGCGGAGAACGGAACGGGGAGTTGGTCCAGCCCCCACCGGTGCAGGTACGGCCGCAGCATGGCGTCGAACCGGCCCGCCCGGAAGCACCACAGCAGGAACAGGTTCTTTCCCCGCGGGAGTCGGCGGAAGTGCCACGGGGTGGTCAAATCCCGGGCGAAACTGGTCACGCAGAAGTCCGGGTCATGCCCGGCAGCAACCGGGACACCGGCCAGCGCCCCGCCGCTCGTCCCGGCCATCAGGTCGAAGTCGATGCCCGCCCGGTCGAGGGCCCGGAGGACTCCGAGGTGGGCCATCCCCTTGGCCCCACCGCCGCTGAGTGCCAGCCCCCGGCGAAGCCCGAGGACGTCCCGCACCACACGGCCCACCGCACGCCGATCGACCGCGTCCGGACGACCGGCGCCGGGGGCCGGAACCTTGAAATCCCGCACCGCCGGGGATGGCGGGCCGACCCGCTCGCCGGGGGCTAGCAGCCAGACGATGCGGGCCTTCTCGGCCAGCACCGGGTTGCCTGCCAGCGCCTCACGGAACGACTTCTCCGCCTCCGCACGGGCGTCGGCGGGTATCACCCAGAGAACCCGGTCGTAGTCTGTGAGATAATCCAACGGGGGAAACGTGAGGCCGTCGCTGACCCACTCGGTCAGACGGCGGGTGCCGGGCGGGAGGTCACCGCCGGGGCTGCCCGTGGCTGGCCCGGAACGGTGGCGGTGGACCGCCAGCCCGTACCCGGCAATTCCTGCTGCCAGGGCGTCCACCAGGCCCTCGCCCCTGCGGTCACGAATCACGGCAACCCGGGTGGCCGGCTTGTCTCCGCGATGCAGGTTCATCGCCTGCTTCATCTGACGGCCGAACCCGGCCAGGAGGTCGAAGGCGAGTTGTTTGCTCGCCGCCACCGCCCGGAACAAGGCGTCCCCATCGACAGCGAGCAGGTCGCACGCGTCGGCCGCGATCGCCGTGACCGACCGCCGCCCCGACTCGAACATCGAAGCCGCCCCGAACACCTCACCCGGCCCGAGGTACCCGAGAATCGTCTCCGCGCCGAACCGGTCGGTGGCCACGAACTGGACGCGGCCGGACAGGAGCACGTAGGCCGTCGTGGCCTGGTCGCCGTGGTGGAAGATCGTGTCCCCGGATCGGGCCACCGCCCGGCGGGCACCCGCCCCCAGCACGGCGAGGGTCTCGGAGCTCGCTTCGGCCCCGAGCGCGGTCCCCCGCAACAACGAGAGAACCTCCGCGGCCGGGATGCCTGGACCATCCATGAACCATCCTCTCCTGAGGTCTCACCCGCACATCCGCCAGCCGAACGTGATTATTGGCGAGGGCGTGACCTGCCCACCGCCCCCGTCATCCAGCTTCGGCGAAGAGCATCACCGTTGACCTCGGCCCGGCCTGGTACGTGGCCCCGGGGACCGGCGGGGCGGTGTGCCACTCGACGATGTCTTGCGGCGACGGGAGGGCCGTGTCGAGCCACCGCCGCCACGGCCCGCGGCCCGGGGAGGGTGGCGGCAGTTCGAACTCCAGCGGCTCCCAGTACCCGTTCAGGATGAGGTGGAACAACAGCCCCTCGCCCTTCAGTTCCGCACCGAAGGCGATCGCGTGTGACCCGTCGCCCCAGTCCGGCTGGTTCAACTTCACTCCGTGCCACGCCTTGTTCGCGGACCCAATCAGTTCCGTCAGGCTGGTCCGTCGCTGCTCGTGAGTCACGTCCCGCAGCAGCCGGCGGGCCAACAGCAACTTCACGAACCGGTGAACGTCCGCATGCCTCTGCACCAGCGTCCAGTCGAACCAGTTCGCCTCGTTGTCGTGACAGTAGAAGTTGTTGTTTCCGCCCTGGGTCCGCCGCACCTCGTCACCCATGAGGATCATCGGCATGCCGATCGACAGCAGGGTGACCGCGTGGAAGTTCTTCACCTGCCGGTTCCGCAGGGCTTCCACCGCCGGGTCGTCGGTCGGCCCCTCCACCCCGCAGTTCCAACTCCGGTTGTGCCCCTCGCCGTCGCGGTTGCCCTCCCCATTCGCCTCGTTGTGCTTCGTGTTGTAGGTGACCAGGTCGTTCAGGGTGAACCCGTCGTGGCAGGTGATGAAGTTGACACTCTGCTCGGCCTCACGTGCCTTGTGCCCGTACACCTGGTGGCTGCCGACCAGCCGGTCGGCGAACTTCCGGAGCGCCCCGGGCTCGCCGCGGAAGAAGTCCCGGACGTCGTCCCGGAACCGGCCGTTCCACTCCTTCCACGCGTCCCCGACGAAGCTGCCGACCTGGTACAGGCCGGCCGCGTCCCACGCCTCGGCCATCAGCTTCACCCCGGCCAGCGCCGGGTCGGTCTCGATGTCCCACAGCACCGGCGGGTTCGGCAGCGGGCGGCCGTCCGAGTCGCGGGACAGGATGCTGGCCAGGTCGAACCGGAACCCGTCCACGTGCATCTCCTGCACCCAGTACCGCAGGCTGTCGACGATCAGCCGGCGGACCACCGGGTGGTTGGCGTTGAGCGTGTTCCCGCACCCGCTGTAGTCCGCGTACCGGCCGCCCGGTTCGAGGATGTAATACGTCGGGTTGTCGATCCCCTTGTAGCTCAGGGTCGGGCCGTCGTGGTTGCCCTCGGCGGTGTGGTTGAACACCACGTCGAGAATCACCTCGATGCCGGCCCGGTGCAGCGCCTTGACCATGTCCCGGAACTCGTCCACCGGTCCGAGCGGGTCGCGGCAAGAACTGTACTGCGGGTGTGGGGAGAAATAGTTGACCGGCTGGTAGCCCCAGTAGTTCACCAGCCCCGCCGGGCAGGCGAACGGGTCGAACGCGTGGACCGGCAGCAGTTCGACGGCGGTGATCCCGAGGTCCTTGAGGTACGGGATCTTCTCGATCAACCCGGCGTAGGTGCCCCGGGTGCCCGCCCTCACCCCGGAGTTCGGGTTGGCCGTGAACCCCTTGACGTGCATCTCGTAGACGACCGTGCGGGCGGACGGCCGCCGCAGCGGCACGTCGCCTTCCCAGTCGTACGCCGAGCTGTCCACGACCACACTCTTCATCGCGGTCGCGGCGGTGTCGCCGGGGTGGCGGGCCGGTTCGGGGGTGCACCCCTTCGGCGTGACCACGCCACGGCCATACGGGTCGAGCAGGACCTTCTCCGGGTCGAACCGTAACCCGCGGGACGGGTCGCGGGGGCCGTCCACCCGGTAGCCGTAAATCTGCCCCGGCAACACCCCCGGCACGAACGCGTGCCAGTAGTGGTAAGTGCGGTTGGTCACCGGGTCGAGGCGAACGACGCGGGCGGGCTTGGCGTCGTCCTCCCGGTCGAAGAGCAACAGTTCCACGCCGCCGCCAGTGCGGGAGAACAGGCTGAAGTTGGCGCCCCCGTCTGAGAGGGTCGCGCCGAGGGGGGAGGGGCGTCCGAGGGTCATGGGAGAGCTCTGGGTTGGGGGGACACCGCATCCTGCACAAATTCCACCGAACTTCGACTTCCGTTACAGCCGGGCACCCGACTCTTCCGAACATCCCTTGTTGTCAGCCCTGAACCGGTCTACCTCCGGGTGCCATCCGTCCGTGAGCCACCGCCTGCTCGCTCCGGTTCTCGTGGCGCTGGTCTCGCTCGGCCCGGCCGGGTGTCGCCACTACGGCCCGCGGTCCATCGTGGCCGACCGGCTCCCGTACAACGAGGCGATCGCCCTGTCGTGGAAGGAGCAGACGCTCCTGAACATCGTGAAGCTGCGGTACATGGACACGCCGTTCTTCGTGGACGTGCCACAGATCACCAGCGGCTACACAATTCAAGGGATCGCCACTGCCAACGGCGGGATCTCCCCCCCCGCGAACCCCCTCGCGACGTTCTCGCAGCAACTCGGGCTGACCCTGAACGCCCAGGGGGCGTACCAGGACCGACCGACGATCTCGTACACCCCGCAAACGGGGTCGCAGTTCATCCGCAACCTGACCTCGCCGATCAACCCGGGGTCGGTGCTGTTCCTGCTCCAGTCCGGCTACCCCGCCGACCTCGTGTTCGACCTCACCGTGGACTCGATCAACGGCGTCCGCAACCGCACGGTGGCCGGGGGCGAGTTGCGGCCCGCGGACCCGGCGTTCGGCCGGGTCGTTCAGGCACTCCGCAAGGCCCAGGTGTCCGGCCACGTCGGCATCCGCGTCGAGCCGGGCGACGACAAGAAGGGGGCGGTCACCTTCTTCTTCCAGGACAAGGGCATCGAACCCGAGCTGGCGCGGGAGCTGGCGGAGGTTCGTCGAATGCTCCGCCTCGACCCCGAGCGGCGCGACTTCCGGGTGGCGTTCGGGGCCGCGTCCGCGAACCCGACCGAGATCGCCATCCAATCGCGGTCCGTGTTCCGAATCCTCAGCGAGCTCTCGACGTTCGTCGACGTCCCGTGCGACCACCTGGCGGCCGGCATCGCCCCCGCGTTCGGCGACCCGGGGGACGACGGCCGGCCGTCGCCGTTCCATGTGTGCAGCGGCCCGAAGCGGCCGGGCGACCCGTTCGTCGCCGTCTGCTACGAGGGTCGCTGGTTCTGGATCGAGAAGGCCGACGCCCACTCCAAGCGGACCATGGCCTACCTGCTCGTCCTCCTGGCTCTGGCCGACACCGGGGCGAAGGAGAACCTGCCGGTCATCACCATCCAAGCGAACTGACCGGTCACGGCTGCGGGGCGTCCATCGCCCTCTTCAAATCGACCGTCGCTTGCTGGCTCACCGTCAGGAACCCCTCGCCAGGGCGGTCCATGTCGGCGATCAGGAACATCACCCCGGCGAACGCCAGCACCAGCACCGCCATCTCCGGCGACCGCCGGGTCGCCGACAGCCCGGACTGGTACCCGACCGACGCCATCGACAGCAGGCTCAGGGCGAACAGGCCGACCCAGATGCTGGTCGGGATGCGGCTGCGGATCCCGGCCTGGACCCGGACCGCGTGCATGTCGATCATCTGGTTGAGCGACTGGACGTACAGTCCGGTGATCGGCCCCCGGTCCACGTCCGCCGCCCGCCCGGCCTCCGCCCAGAGTTGGCCCTGCAACTCCTCCGACCGGACGACGGCCTCCTGCACGTTCCGGGTCTGCGCCCCCTGCACGCGGACGTTCACGTACTCCCGTAACAGGGCGGCGCTCGCACCCCGCTGCGGTTCTGGCAGCAACCGGGTCCGCAGGTACGTCGTGCCGATCGCGTTCGCCTCGTCGAGGACGGCCTGCCGGCGGGCCTCGTACCGGGCCGCAACCAGCCCGAATGTGAACGCCAGCAGGAACGCGAACAGCCCGACCACGGACCCGACCATCGCCCCGACCGGGGTCGGCTGCTCGTCCTGGGACCAGGCGTGCCGCCACCGACCGAGCCGGTAGCCGCCCTCCATCGCCAGGACCGAGAACCCGGCCACGGCGACGAACAGCAGCCAGAGCGGCACAGCGTCGAGCGGATCGCGGCCCACGGTCGTTCCCCCCCATCCCTCACTTCACGCCTGCGGTTGCGGCCACCCGGTTCACCGGCGTCTCGCTGACCCCGGCTGTCTTCCCGATCTGGGTCACCTGTTCGGGCGTGGTTGTGGCGAACAGGTGCATGATGCGGGCGACGCCCCCGGTCCACCCGGTCTGATGGCTGGCCCCCAGGCCGGCCCCGTTGTCGCCGTGGAAGTACTCGTAGAAGAGGATCAGGTCCCGCCAGTGCGGGTCGGCCTGGAACGTCTCCGCCCCGCCGTACACCGGCCGGGTGCCGTCCGGGCCGCGGAGGAAGATGGCGGCCAACCGCCGGCCGATCTCCTCCGCCACCTGGTACAGGGTCATCTGCCGGCCGGACCCGGTCGGGCACTCGACGGTGAAGGCGTCGCCGTAGTACGCGTAGTACTGGAGCAGCGCCCGGACGATGAGCCCGTTCACCGGCATCCAGATCGGGCCGCGCCAGTTCGAGTTGCCGCCGAACATCCCGGTGTCCGACTCGGCCGGCAGGTAGCCCACCCGATACTCCTGCCCGCCCACGCTCATCACGAACGGGTGCTTCTCGTGATGCCTCGACAGCGACCGGATGCCGAACGGGCTGAGGAACTCGTCCTCGTCGAGCATCTTCGCCAGCACCCGGCGGAGTTTGGCCTCGTCCAGGATGGACGCCAGCCGCCGGCCGGCCACCCCGGGCTTCTGCGGGTCGTGGATCGCCGCACACACCTCAGGGCGGGATTCGAGGAACCGCCCGAGCCGGTCCACCAGTTCCGGGTATTTCGCCATCACCGCCCCGTCGAACACGGTGGCGGCGCACAGCGGCAGCAGCCCCACCATGGACCGCACCTTGAGCCGCTCGGCCCGGCCGTCCGGCAGCCGCAGCACGTCGTAGAAGAACCCGTCCTCCTCGTCCCACATGCCGGTGTCGCCACCCAGGTGGGTCATGGACGAGGCGATCCACAGGAAGTGCTCGGTGAACTTCAGGGCCATGTCCGCGTAGTCCGGGTCGCTCATCGCCAACTCGGCGGCGATCTCGAGCATGTTCTGGCAGAACAGCGCCATCCAGGCGGTGCCGTCCGCCTGCTCCAGGTACCCGCCGGTCGGCAGCGGGGAACTGCGGTCGAACACCCCGATGTTGTCCAGCCCCAGGAACCCGCCCTCGAACACGTTCCGTCCGGACCGGTCCTTGCGGTTCACCCACCAGGTGAAGTTCAGCAGCAACTTCTGGAAGCTGCTCTTGAGGAACTCCCGATCCCCCTCCCCCGTGCGCGCCTTCTCCAGCCGGTAGGTGAAGATGGTCGCCCACGCGTGGACCGGCGGGTTGACGTCTCCGAAGTTCCACTCGTACGCCGGGATCTGCCCGTTCGGGTGCATG
>CANJKY010000036.1 GCA_947474875.1 Gemmataceae bacterium | reverse complement strand
TCACGTTTAGCTCGTCGCGGATGAGTTGCTGGAACCGCTTCACGGTCGCGACTTCCTCGTCCGACAGCACCCGCACGTTGAGCTCGCTGAGCGGTTGACGCACGTTGATCTTGGCCACGTTCCGCGCCGCCCCGCCGAGGGTGATGACATCCCGCAGGGTGTCCATCTGGGCCATCAGCGGTTCATCGATGAGCGCGGAATCGGGCTGCGGGTAGTCGGTCAGATGAACCGACTCCGCACCCGTCACCAAGTTCCCCCACATCACCTCCGTGACGAACGGGATGCTCGGCGCCAGCGCCCGGCAGAGCGTGGTCAGCACCGTGTGCAGCGTCTGGTATGCGGCCCACTTGTCTTTCAGCCCCGCGGCGTCCAAATCCGCCACCTTGCTGTTCAGCCGCGGCTTCACCCGGCGGACGTACCAGTTCGACAGGTCCTCATCGACGAACCGCTCGGCGGCGAGCGCGAACGTCATCAGGTCGTACTTTTCGGTGCTGTCGCGGGCGGTCTGCACCAGCACTTGCAGGCACGACAGGATCCAGCGGTCGATGTCCGGCCGCTCGCTCACCGGAACGGTGTGCCTGGCCGGGTCGAACCCGTCGCCGAGGGCGCAGTTGCAGAAGAAGGCGTAGCTGTTCCACAGCTTGAAGATGAACTTCGACCTGACCTCGTCGGCCGGGCCGGGGCCGAAGTTCAGGTTCTGCGCCGGGTTGTGCCGGCAGTACAGCCACCGCATCACGTCCGCGCCGATGGCGGTGAACGCCATCGGGTTCCCCTTCGCGTCCTTCGTCGTCCCGCCCTCATCAGCCGCCGCGATGAACTCAATCGAGTTCCCCGCGCTCTTGTGCATGTCGTGGCCGAACTGGTCCTTCACCGTGGCGAAGCCGAGGAGCGTTTTGAACGGCGGCTCGCCGTCGCTCATCATGGTGCTGAGCGCGAGCAGGGCGTAGAACCAGTTGCGGAACTGGCCGGGGAAGCTCTCGGTGATGAAGTCGGCCGGGTACCACTTCCGCCAGTAGGCACGGTCCTGGTTGTACTTCATCGTGCTGAACGCCACGATGCCGGCGTCGAGCCACGGGTTGCCCACGTCCGGGATGCGGGACATGAGGTTGCCGGTCTTCGGGTTCTTGATCTTCACCTTGTCCACGAACGGCCGGTGCGGGCTGTGCCCGTCGAACTCCTGCCACCCCTCCACCGCCCGCTCCTTCAACTCCTCGTAGCTGCCGATCACCTCGAAGTCGCCCGTCTTCTCGTCCACCCAGATGGGCAGCGCGAGCCCCCAGAAGCGTTTCTTCGAGATCATCCAGTCGCCCATGTTCCACAACCAGTCGTACTCGCGGGCCTGCCCGTTCAGGCTCTCCGGCAGGAACGTCACCTGCTTCACCACCTTCATGATGTCGCCGCGGAAGCCCTCCTCCGTGTTCCGGTTGCCCATGTGGATGAACCACTCGTCCACCAGCCGGTAGAGCAGTTCCGTTTTGCACCGCCAGCAGTGCGGGTAGCGGTGGACGTACCGCTCCGTGGCGAACAACAGGTTCTTCGCCTTCAGTTGCTCGAACACGGCGTCGGCGGTTGCGGGGTCGGCGGCGTTCTTGCCGGCGAGCGGGCCGAACCCGTCGAGGAAGTTGCCGGCTTCGTCCAGCGGGGCGACCGGCGGTAGGCCGTTCTCCTTCCCCCAGGTGAAGTCGATGCCGCCGCACCCGGGGGCGGTGTGAACGATCCCGGTCCCCTCGGTGTCGGTCACGTCCTTCCCGCCGCTCACCACGCGGTGACACGCCATCGCCGGTTTGGCCGGTGCCCAGTTCTGGGCACGCACCACGCGGGCGACCTCGGCGGGATAACCCGACTCCGCTTGCTGGGCCGGCAAATCATCGAACGGGCCGTCGTACTCCCAGCCGAGCAGTTCCTCGCCTTTGACTTCACCCGCGATTACGAACCCGTCCTTCCCCGCCTTCTCCTTGAAAAGCTGCTCGATGCTCTTGAGGTGCGGCACGCCGTCGAGCCACGCTTTTTTCGACTTCTTGCCTCCGGTCGCTGACGGCTCGCCATCATCCTCCCCTTCGCCGCCGGCCATGCGGTCGAGCTTGAACGCCCCCTTCGAGACGTAGTACGTCTCCCCCTTCAGTTGCACCTTCAGGTACACCAGGTTTGGGTTGATCGCCGCCCCGACGTTGCTGGTGAGAGTCCACGGCGTTGTTGTCCACACCAGCAGGCTCTCGTTCGGCCGGTTCCGCAGCGGGAAGCGCACGAACGCCGCCCGGTGCTCGATCAGCTTGTACCCCTCCTTCATCTCCTGCTCGGACAGGCCCACGCCGCACCGCCCGCACCACGGCATGGCGTCGTACCCGCGGTAGATCAACCCCTTCCCGTGACATTTCTTCAGGAAGCTCCAGATGGTGTAGTTGTTCTCGTTCGACATCGTGAAGTAAGACTTCCGCTCGTCCACCGGCTTCGCCCAGTCCGCGTCGGTGCGGTCCCAGTCCATCCACATGCCGAGGCGCACGCTCTGGTCGGTCTGCACGCGGGCGAACTTGTCCACGCGGTCTTTGCAGAGCTGCACGAACTTGGCGACACTCGCCTCGCGGTCGCCGGGCACCAGGTTCTCGATGTCCCGTTTGCTCTTGAGGCCGAGTTCCTTCTCGACTTCCACCTCCACCCACAGCCCCTGGCAGTCGAACCCGTTCTGGTACCGCAACTCGTGCCCGGTCATGGCGAAGTAGCGGTTGAACACGTCCTTGTACGTGCGGCCCCAGGCGTGGTGCACGCCCATCGGGTTGTTCGCGGTGATCGGCCCGTCCAGGAAGCTCCACGTCGGCTTGCCGGTGTTCAGTTGCCGCCGCTTCTCGAAGATCCCGCGGTCCGCCCAGAACTGCAGGACTTCGCGCTCCAGAGCGGGGAAATCGGCCTGCGGATCGACCTTCGCGAAACTCATCGGCGGGGAACCTCGGCGGGAGCGGACGAAAGAGGGGGTATTCTATCGGAAGAGGTAGCACAGCCCGGGCGGGTTCGACTGGCGGGGAGCCACGTTCGGGCGTAACCGTGAAATGGCGACGGGCCGCCCGAATGGGCGGCCCGTCAGCATTGCCGTTCGAACTGTTGCTGTTATGCGGCGGGTGAGCGGCGGCGGAAGTAGCCGACACCGCCTAGCGCCGCGACGCCGAGCAAAGCCAGCGGCAGGGCGGCGGGTGCGGGCGCCGTCATCAGCGGTTGCACGATGATGTCCATCTCGTTGATCGCGAAGTCGTTGCCGTCGACGTTGAACCGCAGTTTGTCAAAGGAGTCGCCGCCCGTCGCCTCAATACCCACGAAGAGAGCCGGGTTGTTGCCCGCGTTCGACACCCCTTTCACGTCGAACGTGGCCAGCACGTCGCCCGCCGCCGACAGGGCCTGGATGGTCGCGACGAACGCCCCGAACCGCTCCCGCTGGATCTGCATCCCGGCGCTGGTGATCCGCACCGCGTTCGAAAAGTCGATCGTTGCCGGGCCGTTCGATCCGCCGGACCACAGCAACTGAGCGTTCGGCGCGAAGTTGCCGTTCCAACTGGTGCCCTGGTCTCGCCGGACAAACTGACCGGCGGTGGCCTGACTCACCGTCGCGGTGATCCCGCCGGATGAGGAGATGTTGTACGGGTTGGTCACGGCCGTCCCGTCCGATCCCAGACTCCCCCAGGTGATCTGATCGTTCCCGCCAAGGTTGGACCGGCTGGTCACCAGAACGAAACCCGCTTGCGACGGGGCCACCGCTACACCCAGCAACATCACCACCGCGAACCACGATCTCAGCCGCATCATGAGTTCCACCCTGGACCTTCCGAATTGAAAAGGCCATTACTCAGCAACATCGAGACCGTGCTGGGCTAACTCCCTCCGGGCATAAGCTGTGGGTGTCCGGATTCGACGCACTGCTGCGTGACGAATGACGTAAGTCCTGTATCTGGCTTGCGGAAATGGAGTTAAGGCCGATGTGAAACGGCCGGCCTCGGAGACCGGCTAGCACGAGGAGGGGAAATCTTGGGAATTGAACTGCGCGATACCAGTTCCCCACTGCTCAGATGTCGGTGAGGTCGCACTACCTACGTAGCTTGGAACACTACCCGTCGTGTGCTTCGGTCGTGTACCCGCACATTCCCCCCTTTCTTGTTGACCCCGCCGGCCGGCCGATTACCATTTGCCCCGGACCATGACTGACCTCTTCGACGAGACTCTCCCATGCGACTCCGGACGTTCGGAGGCGACCCGGTTCAGGTGTCCGAAGTCGGCCTCGGCTGCTGGCAGATCGGCGGCGACCAGTGGGGGCCGGTATCCGACGCCGACGCCCTGGCCACCCTGCGGGCGGCGGTGGAGGCCGGCACCACCTTCCTGGACACGGCCGACATCTACGGCGGCGGGCGGAGCGAGGAGCTGATCGGCCGGTTCCGCCGCGAGCGGCCCGGCCCGCTGTTCATCGCCACCAAGCTCGGCCGCTCGTCCGACCCCGGTTGGCCGGACAACTTCACCCCGGCGGTCATCCGCAAGCACACGGAGGCGTCGCTGCGGCGGCTCGGCGTGGAAGCACTCGACCTGACGCAACTGCACTGCGTGCCGCTGGAGGTGCTCGAACGCGGGGAGGTATTCGACGCCCTACGGCAACTGAAGAAGGAAGGGAAGATCCGCCGGTTCGGGGCGAGCGTGGAAAGCACCGCCGAGGCGAAAGCGGCGCTGCGGCAGGAAGGGCTGGCGTCGCTGCAAATCATCTTCAACATCTACCGGCAGACGCCGGCCACCGCCTTCTTCGATGAGTGCCGGGCGAAGGGGGTTGCCGTCATCGTGCGGCTGCCGCTGGCGTCCGGGCTGCTCGCGGGGAAGTACACGAAGGGCACAACTTTCGCGGCCACCGACCACCGCACGTACAACCGCAACGGGGAGAAGTTCAACGTCGGCGAGACGTTCGCCGGGCTGCCGTTCGAGAAGGGGTTGGAGCTGACCGAGAAGTTGAAGACGCTGCTGCCGCACGGGTACCGGCTGCCGCTGGCGGCGCTGCGGTGGTGCCTGGATTTCCCGGCCGTCAGCGTCATCATCCCGGGTGCCCGCAACCCGGAGCAGGCGCGGGCGAACGCCGAGGCGAGCGGGGTGCCCCCGCTGCCGGCCGACTGCCACGAGAAGCTGCGGCGGTTCTACCGCGACGAGGTGAAGCCGGCCGTCCGCGGGCCGGATTGAAGGCGGCGTTCACTTCTCGGAAATGCACCAAAGACTTCACCCAGAACGAAAAAAGCCGCACGAGGAGCGGGGAACTCCACGTGCGGCCCAAGGAGGTCACACCATGCGCGGTTTGACCACCGCAACCGTACCCGGCCGGTGGCCGGCGGGCGGCGAGGTGGGACCGTTTCGCCGCCCATCCCGGCCTGCCGGGTGCCTATCATCCGGTGTATCCGTCACGGCCGGAACTCCGACCCATGCGCGTGTTCGTCACCGGAAGTACCGGGCTGATCGGCCGGCGGGTGGTGCAAGCGCTGCTCGCCCGCGAGGATGCCGTCGTTCCGCTGTCGCGGAAGCCGCTCCCGCCGGACCACTTCGGCCCCGGCGCGTGCGAGCCGGCCGTCGGCGACCCAACCACCCCCGGCCCGTGGTTAGACCAACTGGCGGCGTGTGACGCGGTCGTGCATCTGGCCGGTGAGCCGATCGCGGGCAACCGGTGGACCGACGAGTTCCTGAAACTCGTCCGCAGTAGCCGGGTGGACAGCACGCGGCTGATCGCCGAAACCCTGGCCCGAAACCCCCGACGGGTGGACGGCACGCCGAAGGTGCTGGTGAGCGGCAGCGGGGTGGGGTACTACGGGGCGAACACCGGTGACTTTGTGATGACCGAATCCTCCCCGCCGGGCACCGACGTGCTGGCCGACATCTGCCGCGATTGGGAGGCCGCCGCCGACCCGGCCCGCGAGGCCGGCGTGCGAGTGTGCCACAGTCGCACCGGCATCGTGCTCGACCCGGCCGGCGGGGCGCTGCCGAAGATGGCCCTGCCGTTCAAGCTGTTCGTCGGAGGGCGGATCGGGTCGGGCAAGCAGTGGGTGAGCTGGATTCACCACGCCGACATGACCGGCCTGCTGCTGTTCGTGCTCGACACGCCGACATTCAGCGGCCCGTTCAACGCCGTCGCCCCGACGCCGGTGACGAACGCCGAGTTCTCCCGCACGCTGGCGAAAGTCCTCGGCCGGCCGAACCTGTTCCCGGCGCCGGTGTTCGCCCTGCGGGTGCTGCTGGGGGAGATAGCGGAGGTGGTGGCCGGTGGTCAGCGGGCCACGCCGAAGGCCGCGCTAGACGCGGGCTACCGGTTCCGGTTCACTGAGTTGGAAACGGCGCTGCGGGAGGTGTACGGCCGGGTTTGAGCCGCTCGCGGCTTATCCCGGCGGCGGGTCGGAGATGCCCGGCACCAGCCCTACCGAGTCGTCCGGGCCGGCGGGGATGCCCGGCACTCCGGCCACCGACTCGGGCGAGCGGGCCACGTTGATCATGATCGGCTTGATCTCCCCGCTCACCACGTCCAGCGTCACGCACGTCTTCGGGTTCGCCCGGAACAGCGCGCCGGGGTTGGCCACCAGGGTGCGGCCGGTGCGGTGCTGCTCCCGCACGTGCGTGTGCCCGTAGAACACGTAGTCGAAGTAGTCGGACCGTTCGAGCTGGTACAGTTGGTGCCGCTCGTGGCTGTGCACCCAGGCGATCCGCTTGCCGGCCAGTTCGATCGCCCCGAACGACTCGCTGTACGCCCCGCCGATGCCCTTGATCGCCGCCGCCAGCTTGCCCCGTTCCTTGTCCCAGTTGCCGAACACGAAGTGCGTGGGCACCGGCTTGAACAGTTGTACCGTCTCGACCGTCTCGATGTCCCCGCAGTGTAAAATGAGCTCCACCTGCTGCTCGGCCAGCAGGCGGACGGCCTCGGCGACGGCGTCGCTCCGGTCGTGGGTGTCGCTGACAATACCGATCCGCATGCCGTCCTCGTTCCGGGCCGGGTTTCCACGTCCGGCGAACGGACGGCCTCGGGGTACCGACCATCTTACGATAACAACCGGCGGGGCGGTCGGGGAGGCGGGGTGGTTCTTGGGCCGCGGCCGTCCCGGCCGCTGCCGGCCCGAGGCCCGCGGTCCAAGAAGGCACGTGCCAACCCCGGTTGACGCCCCCCCGCGGCGGTGGTATTCGCCCCAACTTGCCCCGTCGTGCGAGTCCTCGGAGTGCCTGCCGTGTCCGACCTGATCCCCGCCGACCGCCTTCCGCCGCAGAGCCGCGAGGCCGAGATGGGGGTGATCGGCAGCGTGCTGCGGGACAACCAGATCCTGAACGACATCCTCACCGTCATCCGGGCGGAGAACTTCTACTTCGACGCCCACCAGAAGATCTTCCAGGCCATTCTGGACATCTACAACTCCGGCCGGCCGGTGGACCTGACCATCCTGTACGAGACGCTCAAACAGCGGAAACAGGTGGAGGACGTGGGCGGGGCGCAGTACCTGGGCGACCTGTGGGACGCCGCCCCGACCGCCGCCAACGCCGAGTACTACGCCCGCATCGTGCGGGACAAGGCGGTGGTGCGGAACCTGATCCACGCCAACACCGAACTGCTGCGGGACGCGTACGACGGGGTGATGAGCGCGGACGAGTTGCTCGGGGTGGCCGAGCGGAAGGTGCTGGAGATCGCCGAGCGGGGGACGGTGGGGGAGACGAAGTCGCTGGGCGACGCACTGACCGAGGCGTTCGACCGCATCGACGCCAAGGCCCGCGGCGACCTGAGCAACAGCGGCATCCCGAGCGGGTTCGTGGACCTGGACAACCTGACCGCCGGCCTCCAGAACAACGAGCTGGTCATCATCGCCGCGCGGCCGTCGGTCGGGAAAACCGCGTTCGCTCTGAACCTCGTGCGACACGTCGTCGTGGAGGAGAAGCTGCCGGCGTTCTTCGTCAGCCTGGAAATGGCGAAGGTGGAACTGGCCGAGCGGCTGCTGTGCTGCCAGAGCCGGGTGGACAGCCACAAGGTGCGGAAGGGGCACCTCGGGCAGGACGAGATCCAGAAGCTGATCGCCGCGAGCGACGCGCTGCGGGGGAACCCCCGCGACGGGCAGGTGAAGCTGTTCATCGACGACGCCCCGCAGCAGACCATGCTGCGGATCGCGGCCAACGCCCGCCGGCTGAAGCTGCGGCACGACCTGCGGCTGGTGGTGATCGACTACCTGCAGCTGATCGAGCCGGAGAGCCGCAAGGACCCGCGGCAGGAGCAGGTGGCGCAGATCAGCCGGCGGCTGAAGTTCCTGGCCCGCGAGCTGCACATCCCGGTGATCGCGCTGGCGCAGGTGAACCGCGGCAGCGAGGACCGCCAGGACCACACCCCGCGGCTGTCCGACCTGCGGGAGTCGGGCAGCATCGAACAGGACGCGGACACGGTGATGATGCTGCACCGCCCGGCCCGGTTCGACAAGGCGCAGGAGGACAACGTGCTGGAGGTACACCTGGCCAAGCAGCGGAACGGGCCGACCGGGCAGATCACCCTCACCTACCTGCGGCAGTACATGCGGTACGAGAACTACATCGCCGACCTGGGGCCGGGCGGGTACTGACGCGAGTGGGACGTCAGTACCCACCCGCCCGGTCACTTCCTCGCCGGGGCGAGGGCGGACGACGGCAGCACGATGTCGAACGTGTTCGCGCCCGCGTTCACCGTCGTCTTCAGGCCCGAACTGGCCGGGTCGAAGTACTGCTCTTTCAGGTGGATCATCTTCACGTTCACCCTCTTCCGCCCGGCCTTGCCCCCCTCCCCGCCGCCGGTCATCGCCCCGGCCCGCATCTGGTCGGCGGTGAAGTCGCCCTGGGCGGCGGAGGTGTTCACCCCCACCTGCACCTCGCCGAGCGGCACGTTGGAAATCTTGTACCGGCCCTCTTCGTCGATCTTGCCGGAGGCGGTGCCGCCGGCCGACTTGACCATGATCATGGCGTAGTGCAGTTGTTCGCTGCCCGCCTTCACCGTCCCCTCCAGGGTGGCTCCGGTGTCGGACATGGCGACCGGTCTGTGGGATGAGTCGCCGCCGCACGCGGCGACGGCCAGGGCGACGGCCCCGACCGCGAGTGCGGCGAGGCGGGAGCGGAGAGCGGGCATGGGAGAGTTCTCGGGTGGGAGGGTGCGGGCGGGCCGCCCGCGGTCACTTGTGGAGGACGATGTCGTAGGTGTTCTCCCCTTTCGCCACCGTCGTGCTCAGGCCGGACTGGGCGGGGTCGAGGTACTTGACCGGCACGTCGATGAACTTCAGGCTCACCTTCTTCCGCCCGGACTTCCCGCCCTCCGGCGAGCCGGTCATCGCCCCGCCCCGCATGAGGGCCGTCTGGTACACCCCCCGGGCGGCGTTCGTGTTCACCCCCACCCGCACCTCGCCGACGGGGGCGTTCGGCACGCGGTACCGCCCCTCCTCGTCGATCATGCCGGCGGAGGTGGACCCGTCCGCCCCCTGAACGACGACGAGGGCGTAGTGTACGTCCTCCCCGTTGTACTTGACGGTGCCGACGACCACCGCGCCGGAGTCCGGGCGGGCGACGGCGATGTGGTCGCGGTTGCCGCACGCGGCGAGGGCGAGGGCGAGGGCGGCCACGGCCGCCGCGGCGGCGGGGCGGAAGAGGGAGAGGGTCATGGGCTGGAGTGGCGGATGAGGGAGAGGGCGGCCGGGACGTCCGCGTCCCGGCCGTCGGCGACGGACCACGGGGTTACGGCAGGCCGATCACTTCCCCGCCGTTCGGGGTGACGGCCGCGCTCCACGCCGCCACGTTCACGCTGGTGGTGATGCCCCGCACCGACCCGTCCATCATCAGCGCCTGGATGCCGCCGGCGGACATCGGGTAGATGCTGTACGCGCTCTGCTGCTGCGGGATGAGGCGGCGGGTCGGCCCGAGGAAGTACTCGGTGGTCGTCCCGAACCGGCAGTTGTCCCGGTACTGGCCATAGTCGTCGTCCCAGGTGACGTTCGGGTCGTTGCACATGAGCGGGAACACCGGCAGACCGGTCTCCGGGGTGTCGGTGCTGGCGAACATCTGCACCCCGCCGCCGTACCAGCTGCTGTTGGCGGTGCCGCTCAGCCCCCAGTCGCGGTAGGAGATGACGTTCCCGCCGGCCACCATGTTCTTCTCCACCACCGCCAGGGTGTTGGACAGCCCGTCGGTGATCGACCCGACCTTGTTGTTGCCCGCCCCGGTGTGCCACCACATGGTCTTCCACGGCGTCCAGGTGCCGTCCTTACCCTGGGTGCCGAACATGCGGATGTTCGGGGCGTAGCTGACCAGCCCCATCTGGAAGATGTCGCTCGACCCGCCGCCGGTGTACGGCCACGACCAGTTGATCTTCTGGTACGGGCTGTTGTCCAGCGGGGAGATGTACGTCTTCGGCACGTCCGTGCCGCCGATCTTGCGGCTGTCGCTCTTCCGCTGGCCCATGATGTAGTACGGCCCCCAGTTGGGCAGGTCCTTCACCAGGTTCTCCTGCTCGACGTACGGCAGCAGGCACCAGAAGAAGGTGGTCTTGTCGCTGCCCGACGTGTCCTTGTTGAACGGCAGGTACGGCCCCTGGTACACCACCGCGTTCGGCTCGAAGAAGCTGGACCACGAGTTGACGCACACCGGCGGGTACGCGCCGAGCGAGTCGTGGGCGTTGTGCAGGGCCAGCCCGATCTGCTTCAGGTTGTTCGCCGACTGCATCCGCGCCGCCGCCTCGCGGACCTTCTGCACCGCCGGCAGCAGCAGGCCGATGAGGATGGCGATGATGGCGATCACCACCAGCAGCTCGATCAGCGTGAACCCGGACCTCGCGCGTTTCATGGGAGAGACCTCGTACACGGAAGAATGAATCCGCCCGCCGCGCCGGAAGAGAGAGGCGCGTCACCCGACCACCGGGTCGCCGGGGCGGGACACCCGGAGACCGGACACCCGCAGACCGAGGTCGGCGGAGTACGTGTTGAAGATCAGCAGGAATGCCACCCACGGCGGGCCGAACACCGGCGCCTCCGGGCAGGCGGTCAGGTCCGCCGCCCGCACCTCGATCGTCCGCCACTGGTTCTCGTCGCACCCGCTGAACTCGCCGTTCCACTCGAGCACCCCGGTGGCCGGGCGGCCGGGGCGGTCGCCCTTCATCTGCCGCACCACCAGGCACACCTGCCCGCGGCCGGCCGCGGCCGCGCGGTACGTCACCCGCACCACCGAGTCCGCCCACAGCCGCACCAGCCCGCGGGTCCAGTGGTTGTTCGACCGGATCTGGTACAGCACCGCCTTGTGGTACGGGTCGTACCACAGGGTGGGGGCCAGGGCCGGCATTTCCGCGGCGGCCTCGACCGACCCGACCGGCCACCGCACGGCGGACTCGTCGTCCAGGGTCAGGGTGAACCGCTCGCGCATTTCGGGGATGGGGGCGCGGGTCAGCCCGCCGGCGGCGTGGACGGTGACCTGCTCCCCGCCGCGGAGGTCGACCAGCGGGTCGCCGGACCGGTCGGCCACCCGCGCCTGCCCGTTCTGCACCTGCACCTCGGTGTCCGTCTCGTCCGCCGACACCCCCAGCACCGCCCC
>CANJKY010000035.1 GCA_947474875.1 Gemmataceae bacterium | reverse complement strand
CCGCGACCGCCAGGGAGCGGGGTGATAAAGCCCCCGCTCCCTGGCGGTCGCGGCTCACCGGATAGCGGCTCACCTGTTGCTCACGTCCCGGTTCGTTCGGTACACTCCGGTGTGAACTCGCGCGCCACCACCGTCGCCCTCACCCTCCTCCCGGCGGTCGTCGCCTCGCTGGGCTATTACATGCTCCTCGGCCACCGGCGGGATTACATCGGGCACTTCGCCGCCGGGTACGGCGGCACGCTCGCCCTGATCGCCATCGCTCTCGCAGCCGTCCCGCCGGTTCGGCATCCGAAGCTGGCGGGCTGGGTCGTGGTGCCGTGTACCCTGCTCGCCATCGCGGCGGGCACCGTCACCGAAGCCACCATCTTCAACATCGCCAAGTTCGACGAAGTGGATTACTGCAACCAGAACCTCGGGGCCGTCCTCGCCGGTCTGGTCGCGGTTCACCTCGTCCGGCCCGCCAAGCCGCCGGACGCCGACTTCCGCTGGGCGCTCCTCAACGGCGTGACCTTCGTGCTGATCGGGGGTTACTTTGCGCTCACCTAGAACCGTGTCGGTCGTCGCGCTGCTGGCCCTCGGCATGGCGTTCGCCGCGGGGAACCTGTGGTACACCGCCGCCCGCTCGACCATCCCGCTGGAACTGAACGGGACGGTCGTCAGCAAGCAGAGGAAGGCGGAGAAGTGGCCGGGCGTCGATGACGTGTACCTGCTCGTCTTCGACTCGGGCCGGCGGGTGCAGGTGGACGCGGCCGTGTTCGACGCCGTCGCCGAGCGGCAGACGATCCGCAAGCAGGCGTGGGACCGCACCCTGGAGGCCGACGGCCAGACCATCCCGCTCGACTGGTCGGCGGACCTCCGCGGAATGCTGTGGGCCATGCCGC
The DNA here is from genome assembly GCA_947474875.1 of Gemmataceae bacterium. GTDB lineage: Bacteria > Planctomycetota > Planctomycetia > Gemmatales > Gemmataceae > JALHQU01. Next base: position 10,754 of record CANJKY010000035.1, on the reverse strand, counting down.
TGACGGTGCTGGTGGGCGGACTGGTGGCGGTGATCGTGAGCCGACCGCGGGCGGTGTAGGCTGCGGCCGCCTACACTACCGGTATGACACGCTTTCGACTCGGGCTGATCGTCCTCACCGTGCTGATGACCGTCACCTTCCTGACCGTCGCGTTCGTGGTGCGGCGGCCGGGCGGGTCGGCCAACCACTCCATCCCCGAGCCGGTCAGCTACGCCAAGCCGACGGCCGACGGCCAGCACATGCTGGCGGCGCACGGCGACCCGACGGCCGAAGAGAAGCTGAAAGACGCCGGCACGCGGTCTTACGCGACCGAGGTGCGGGCCAAGTACCCGACGCCGGGGTTGTACCGGCTGGGCACCCCGCCCGAGTTGGTGTACCGGCTGGACGGGTACTCGCCAGACGACCAGGTGTACCTGACCGCCGACGGGCGGCACGTCGTCCGCATCGAGGGCGACTGGTGGAAGACGAGGGCGTACCCGGCGGGCAAGCGGTTGCCGGCGGATACGGAACAGGCGCAACTGGACGCCCCGGCGGTGCGGTGCTTCACCGACGGCAAACTGACGCACGAGTACAAGCTGCGGGAGCTGGTGACCGACCCGGACAAGCTGCCGCACTCGCCGGATCACATCCTGTGGCCGGCCGGGGCGGTGCTGAACGCCGCCGACGGCCGGTTCCACCTGTTCACCCAGGACGCGAACCGGATCACCATCGACGTGGCCAGCGGGGAGATCGTCGAGCGGGCGAAGACGGGCATCGGCAACCCGCTCGCCCGCTGGCTGCTGACCGTCACCGTCGCCCTGACGGTCGCCCTGGCCGCGGTGCTGACGTGGTACACGTTCCTCAAGCGGCCGACGAAAGCGGCCGGGATGAACCCGGCCGCTCGCTGACCGCATTTGCTTCCCACCGAGCCGTCACGAGGCGATGGCGGACACGGCCGGGGCGTCGCCCGGCTTTTCGGCCGTCGGGGCGGCCGGCCCACCCCCACCACCGCCGCCGCTGGCGGCGGTCGGGAACTTCGCCTTCCCTTCGCCGAAGATGAGCAGCAGCGGGCTGGCGATGTAGATGGACGAGTAGGTGCTGATGAGCACCCCCATGACCATCACGAACGCGAACAGGTGGACCCCCTCGCCGCCGAACCAGTACAGCACGAACGACACCAGGAAGACGGTCATGGAGGTGAGCACCGTCCGGCTGAGCGTCTGGTTCACGCTGTCGTTGATCATCTGCGGGGTGAGCACCGGGCTCTTCCCCCGCACCTCGCGGATGCGGGCGAAGTTGACGATGATCTCGTTCACCGAGTACCCGACCAGGGTGAGCAGCGCGGCCACCGCCGCCAGGTCGATCTTGAAGTCGTGGAGGCGGAGCAGGCGGCCGACGGTGGTGTCGTGCACGTAGTGGCAGGCGGTGATCGCCCCGAGGGTGAAGCACAGGTCGTGGACCAGGCAGAGGACGGCGGCCAGGCCGAACTGCCAGCTGCCGAACCGGAACCAGAGGAACGCCAGGATGGCCACCCAGCTGATCAGGATGGCCATGAGCGCCTTGTTCCGGGTGTCCTTGGCCAGGGCCGGGTCGAACGTCTCCAGGCGGTCGGGCACCGGGCGGAACTCGAACCCGGCCTTGGCCGCGGTCAGCGCCCGCTCGAACGACTTCAGGTCCTCCTGCTTGCGGGCGGGGTTGGCGTTCGGATCGCTCAGGTGCGGGAACCCGACCTCGGCGGTGTTCTTGCTCACGTCCACGGTGACCGTCTTGTACTTCAGCTCCCGCCCCTCGACCGCCGCCTCCTCCGGGTTGGCCGACGCCACCCCGTCCACCTTCACCACCGTGTTCGGGTCCACCGCCTGCGGCAGCCGGCCGGCGATCCGCAGCTCCCGCAGCACGAAGTCGCGGAAGTACGCCGGCGACACCGGCCGGTCGAAGGTGAGGGTGGCCACCGGCCCGGCCACCTTCAGGTCGGTCACCCGCGCCTTCTCGATGAGCGGCTGGTTCTGCCCGTCCCGCAGCAGGCGGTCGAGCATCACCTGCACCAGCTCCTTCTCCCGCTCGGTGGTCCGCAGGGTGAACGACAGCGACCGGCCGTCGCCCAGCTTGCTGGCGTCGTCGCCGACGAACACCTGCTCGACGGACACGTCCGGCAGGTGGGCGGCCCGGGCCTTCAGGTTGGCCAGTTGCTCGGCCGGGGTGGCCCCCTCCGGCGGGTTGGACAGGGCGACCGTCGCCTTCTGCCCGTCGGCGTAGGTGATGTCGTAGATCTGCTCGGCGGTGCGGCCGGCCTCGTCCCCGCCCAGGATGGCCGGCTCCACCGCCGCCACCTGGAGGGCGGCCTTCTGCCGCTCCTCGCCGAGCAGGTCCTTCACCTCGGTCAGCGTCTTCGGCTCGGTCAGCCGCCCGCCGTAGGCGGTGCCCTGGGTGAAGTCCACGTTCAGCGCCCGCTCCCCGCGGGCCAGGAACACCCCCAGCCCGACCACCGTCAGGAAGCCGGTGAGGGCGAACATGTAGTGCCGCACCCGCATGAAGTCGAACCGCGGGCGGGCGAACAGGCGGAGCATCCGCAGCTCGGTCAGCCACCGCTTGTGCGTCCAGTAGTCGAAGATCAGCCGGGTGATGTACAGGGAGGTGAACAGGCTGATGATCAGGCCGACGGTGAGGGCGACGCTGAACCCCTTGAGCGCGTCGTTCCCGAACGTGTACAGCACCACGCTGGTGAAGATGCTGGTCAGGTGGGTGTCGATGATGGTGAGCAGCGCCCGGTCGTACCCGTTGCGGATGGCGGTGGTCAGGTTCGCCCCCTTCTCCCGCTCCTCCCGCAGCCGCTCGTAAATCAGCACGTTGGCGTCCACCGCCATGCCCAGCATGAGCACCATGCCGGCCAGCCCGGGCAGGGTGAACGCGGCGTTCATGGCCACCATGAACCCGACCGTCATGAGCAGGTTGACGAACAGGGCGACGCACGCCACCAGCCCGGCGAACCGGTAGTAGAACACCATGAACAGCAGCACCGCGGCGAACGACCCGGCGACGGCGATCAGCCCGTTCCGCTTGGTCGTCTCCCCGAGGGTGGCGCCGATGGTGTTCTCGCTCACCGGGTCCGGCTTCAGCTCGGCGTTCAGGTTGCCCGACCGCAGGATGCTCACCAGGGTGTTCACCTTGTCCTGGCTGAACCGCCCCTGGATGATCCCGCCGCCGGGCAGCGGCTCGTTCAGCTGCGGGTCGGACACCACCCGGTCGTCCAGCACGATGGCCATCTGCCGGTGGAACCCCTGCCGGCGGTTCCGCTCGGTCATCTCCCGGAACTGCTTGGCCCCGCTCGGGGTGGTGAACTGGAACCCGACCGCCGGGTACCCGTTCGGGTCCTGGCTGGAGTTGGCACTCACCCGCACGTTGTCCTTCACCGCCAGCGTGTCCTTGTCCGACTCGCGGGTGAGGACGAAGTACTCGAACTTCTTCTCCCGCTCGTCCGACGACCGCAGGTCCGCCTTCTTGGTGAACGGCCGGCTGTAGTACAGGGCGGAGGTGTCCCCGCTGTTCGTCAGGTACGTCTTGTTCCGCCGGGCCTCGAACTCGGGGAACATCCACGGGGTGCGGAGCCGCGGGTTGTCCGCGTTCCACGTGGCCGGCGGGGTCTTCTCGTGCCGGTCGGAGATGCCCATCTCCTCCCGCCGCTCCTTGCCCAACTCCAGCCACACGTACCGCACCGGGTACTCGTCCGCGCCGGCCGCCTTCACCATGAACTCCTCGTCCGGGGCGGGCGGGGGCAGCCCGCGGTCGGCGGCGTCGGCCAGCTTCTTCTTCGTCTCCTCCGACGGGTCGTCCACCAGCGCCTGGGCGGCCTTGATGCCGGCCGCGTCGTCGTTCTGGTTGGCCAGGATGGTGAACTTCAGCACCCCGGCCTGCTTCACCTTCTGCCGCACGTCCTCCACGTACTCGGCGTTCGCCGCCTTCCCCTGCCCGCCCGCCTTGGCGGCGAACGGCAGGATGATCTCCACCCGGTTGTTCCCGACCGGGCGGACGACCACGTTGTACAGGTCGTTCTCGTCGATCCGCTTCTTCAGCTTCTCGGCCAGCGTCTTGATCTCGTCGTTGGCCAGCGGCTTGCCGCCCCGCTTGTCCGCGTCCACCTCGTACACCAGGATGGTGCCGCCGGCCAGGTCGATCCCGCGGCGGAACCCGACGTCGCCGTTCGTCTCCTTGTACACCCCGTACCCGACGAACGCGGCGGCCGCCAGCGTCGGGATGAGGCAGATGAGCAGCGAGCGGAGGAAGTTGCGGCGCATGGCAAGCCTGTCCGTGTGAGGCGTTCAGTCGCGACTTCGCAGTATGAAGCCGTTCGGGTCTTCGCCGCGACCAGCGGTAGCGAGTTTCGCTCCCGCTGGTCGCGGCGAAGACGGTCGTTTCGTTCAGCCCTTCGCGTCGGTCGCGGCGGTGTCGTCGGTCACACTGGCAATGGCCGTCTTCAGGACGCGGAGTTTGGTGTCGTCCGACTTGATCACCACCTCGTCTTCGCCGTCCTTGATGGTGATGATGCGGCCGACGATGCCGCCGGTGGTCACCACCTTCGCCCCGGCCCTCATCGCCGCCAGCTTGGCCGCCGCCTCCCGCTTCTGCCGCCGCTGGGCCGGCAGCATCACCACCAGGAAGAACAGCCCGAGCAGGGCGAACATGAACAGCGGGTTGCCCAGGATGCCGCCCAGGCCGCCGGGCGCGGCGCCCTTCGCCGGGTCGCCGCCGGCCGGCGGGGCGGCCCCGTCCGGAGCTTGGGCAATAATCGCGGTGAGTTTCACTGAGTTTCAGTCCTGAAATTCGGAACGCGCATCTTAGGCCGACCCTCGGAGTACGGCAAGGCGACGATTTCCGTGGCACCGGCGGCCCGCCGGTGTTGCTCAACTACCGGCGGGCCGCCGGTGCCACGGAAGAAGGTCATGTCCCCTTCAACTCGCGTAACGTCTTCTCCGCGAACGCCTCATACTCCCCCGCCACGATCGCCGCCCGCGCCTCCCGCATCAGCCGCAGGTAGAACGCGATGTTGTGCAGGCTGAGCAGGGTCGGCCCGAGCATCTCGTCGGCGGCGAACAGGTGGTGCAGGTACGCCCGGCTGTAGTGCGCGCAGCAGTAGCAGCCGCAACCGGACTCCAGCGGGGCCGGATCTCGCCGGTGTTTGGCGTTCCGCAGCCGCACCGGGCCGGAACCGGTGAACGCTAGGGCGTTCCGCCCGCTGCGGGTGGGCATCACGCAGTCGAACATGTCCAGCCCGGCCCCGACCGCGATGATCAGGTCTTCCGGCCGCCCCACCCCCATGAGGTACCGGGGTTTGCGCTCGGGAAGCAGGGCCGCGCACGCCGGCAGCGCGGCGTGCATCGCCTCCGGCGCTTCCCCCACGCTGAACCCGCCGAGGGCGTAGCCGGGGAAGTCGAGTTCGACCAGCGGTTTCGCGCACTCGGCCCGCAGTTCCACGTCCAGCCCGCCCTGCACGATGGCGAACTGCGCCTGGTCCGTTCGCGTGTGGTGCCGCTGGCACCGCTCCGCCCACAGTACGCTCCGCCGCACCGCGTTCCGGATCACCTGCGGGTCGCCGTCCGCCGGCGGGCACTCGTCCAGCACCATCGCAATATCCGACCCCAGGTTCTGCTGGATGTCCACCGCCTTCTCGGGGGTCAACTCCAGCGGCGAGCCGTCGATGTGGCTGCGGAACTTCGCCCCGTCGTCGGTGATCTTCCGCTGCTCGGCCAGGCTGAACACCTGGAACCCGCCGCTGTCGGTCAGGATCGGGCCGAGCCAGTTCATGAACTTGTGCAGCCCCCCCTGCTCGCGGATCAGCTCGTCGCCCGGCCGCAGCGTTAGGTGGTAGGTGTTGCCGAGGATGATCTGGGAGCCGCAGTCGCGGACCATCTCCGGGGTGAGGCCCTTCACCGTCGCCTGGGTGCCGACCGGCATGAAGATGGGCGTCTCGATCACCCCGTGCGGGGTGGTGAGGGTGCCGGCGCGGGCGGCCCCGCAGGTGGCATCGAGGCGGAAGGAGATAGCCATGCGGTGAATGGTACGGATCCGCCATCGCCGGTTCTTTTGCGAATCTGGCGGGTCGTGTACACTGCGATGTCCTGCCCAGAGGTTGCCCATGACCCCGACCGATTTGCCGGACAACTCCGGCGAGCAACGGTGGTTGCCGTCCACCATCCACCTCATCGACCGCTCCCGGCCACTCACGGACAAGTGGAACGAACAGTTCGCGGATTGCCCCGGCGTTGTGGTCGCCTGCGGCGACTACTTCCAGCGGCCGGCGGACGCCATCGTCAGCCCGGCGAACAGCTTCGGCATCATGGACGGCGGCCTGGACCTGGCGATCCGCGACCAGCTCGGGTTTGCCGTGCAGGACCGCATCCAGGAGGTGATCGTCGAGAGGTACCACGGGGAGTTGCCGGTGGGCGCCGCCGAGATCGTGCCGACGGACGATGCGCGGTGGCGGTACATGGTCGCGGCTCCCACCATGCGGGTGCCCGAGCCAATCGCCCACACGATCAACCCCTACCTGGCGTTCCGGGCGATTCTGATCGCGGTCGAGAACTGGAACCGGTCGGCGGGGCGGCGGGAGATCGACTCGCTGGTGTGCTGCGGCCTGGGGGCGGGGATCGGCAAGGTCAGCGCGACCAAGTGCGCGATGCTCATGCGGGCGGCATACCAACTGATGAGCGAACCGTCCCACGTCCCGAGCTTCGACCGCATTCACGTCTTCCATCGGTCCCTGCTGCTGACGTGACGGCCTCTTCACCACCTCTCGCCGCTCACTCCAGCCGGTCCTGTTCGTCCGGTTCGATGTCCGCGACCTGCCCCAGGGCCACCTCGAACCGCGCCCGGTCGCCGCGGGCGGCGCGGGCCGCCAGCCACCCCGGCCCGGCCAGCGCCGACACCTTCTCGGCCAGCGCCGATGCCACCAGTTGGTCCACGGTCACGCCCGACTCGCGGGCCAGTTCCCCGGCCGCCGCGTGCAGCGACTCCGGCACCTCCACGCTCACCGTACTCACGGTTGACCCTCCCCGATTTCGGCCAGGAACTCCTGCGGACTGACCACCCGCACCCCGAACCGCTCGGCCCCCCGAAAGTCCGCCCGGTTGAACGTCACCACCGTCGCCCCGCCGGCGGCGACGGCGAGTTCCAGAACCAGATCGTCGCCGGGGTCCGGGAGGCACGGCCGCCACGAGAAGAACACTTCCCGGTGTCGGGCCGCCCGGCAGACGAAGTCGAGGATGTCCTCGAACGCCGCCTCGGTCAACGTCGTGTCCGGCAGCACCCGCCGCCCGACGGCTTCGTACTCGAGCGCGAGCGGGACCGACAACTCGATCTCGAACCGCCCGGTGCCGACCAGCCCGAGCAGGCGGAACGACGCCCCGCGGCGGGACCGCAGGGCGGAGACGAAGACGTTCGTGTCGAGGACGACGCCGGGGTTCACACGCCGAATTGTAACCGACCGGCCGACCGCCGCAAACGTTCTCCGTCCCCTTCGCGCCCCGGGCGAGCATGTATGCCGCCACGAACCCCCGGCCGCCGGCCGCCGTCCGTAAGATCACCTCCGCACTCACCCCGGGCGGCCGATGAACGAGTTCCTCCAAGCGTGCGGGTACGCGGCGCTGGTGTACCTGCTGTTCAACTACGCGGTCACGTTCGGCAGCGGGCGGCCGCTCACCGACGCCATCAACCCGAACCGCCGGTTCCTGCCGCTGTTCGCCGGCGGGCTGCTCGGGGCGGCGTACTCGCTGCTGTTGCAGGGGTCGTACTACACGCACAAGACGCAGTATGAACTGCTGTCCGCGCTGTTCACCAAGCAGGCGGCCGAGCCGCAGGCGGTGGGGGCGGTGTCGTTCGTGGTGTTCGCCCTGGCGGTGCTGCTGCTGTGGGGGTGGTGCTGGTGGCACCTGCCCCGCGACCCGAAGACGTTCAACCCGAACCCGAAGGACCTATTCGCCGAGTACGGGCGGGTGCTGCGGCACTACGTGCAGTGGCGGGGCGGGCTGGACTACGCCCTGCTGTGCGAGGTGCGGGACGGGGTGCACACCCTTCTGGCCGAGGGGGCGACGGACAAGGACATCGCCCGCGGGGTGAGCCGCCTGCCGACCGTCGGCACCGCCACCTTCACCCTCGACCCGGCGAAGGCGGTGGCCGAGCAGAAGGAGCGGTGGAAGGCGGAGGCGCGGTCGATCTTCGCCGAGTTGCCGATGCTGGACGAGTTGGTGACGCCGATCCGCCAGGGGCAGAACGTGACGGTGTGTTTCGACGTGCGGTATGGGGCGTTCTACTTCGAGGTGCTGGAGCGGCCGGACGGGGCCGGCCCGGCGGTGTGGCTGTACCTGTTCGCCGCCAGCCTGAACCAGCACGAGGTGAGCAGCCTGACCGCCGGCCGGCACTACTACGCGCTGGCCCAGGCGATCCGCCACGTCCGCGGCGGGGTGACGAAGAAATGACCCGCCGTAGCCGCGACCCGACGGAGAGCGCTTCGGACGCGCTCCCCGTCGGGTCGCGGCTACGGTCCAGCGCGAAGCCTCCACCCCCGTCGGAATCGCCCCAAAGCCGGCGATTCTGTTCTACACTGCGGCAAACTGGCCCTCCCCCGGTGGCCGCCGATGGGCACGAAGACCCGCATCCGCCTGCCCCGCTCGCCGTTCTTCGACGCCGTCCGCAGGAGCGGGCTGCTCTCCCCGGATGATCTGATCGGCGTCGTCGCCCAGTACGACCTGACCGACGAGCGGGCGGCCGACCCGATCGCCCTGGCCACGTTCTTCGTGCAGAAGAAGCTGCTCACCCGCTACCAGGCGCTCCAGTTAGTGCGGGGGCGCACCCAGGGGTTCATCCTCGGCCCGTACAAGATCCGGGACGGGCTGCGGCAGGACCGGGTAGGCATCGTGTTCCTGGCCGAAGACTCGCGGAACGGCCAGCAGGTGGCGGTGAAGGTGCTGCCCACCGACCGCACGTCCGACCCGACCATCCTGTCCGCGTTCCGCGGCGAGTTGCGGCGGGCCGCCCAGGTGGACCACGCGAACGTCGCCCGCATCCTCGACTACGGCATCCACGCCGGCACCCACTACGTGGTGTCCGAGTACGTCCCCGGCCCAACCCTGGATAAGCTGGCGGCCAAGACTCCGCTCGACCCGAACGCCGCCGCCCGGCACATCGCGCGGGTGGCGGTGGTGCTGCGGTACGCCCACGCCCGCGGCCTGTTCCACCGGGACATCAAGCCGGCGAACATCGCCCTGACCGCCGACGGGCGGGTGAAGCTGATCGACCTGGGGCTGACGCACATGCTGGAAAGCCCGTGGGCGCGGGTGACCACCCGCATCAACACGAAGGAGTACGCGGAGGAGATCGACCACGTCGCCCCGGAGCAGGCGTGGGGGTGCGACCAGGACGCCCGCAGCGACATCTACAGCCTGGGGTCCACGTTCTACGCCCTGCTCACCAACCGCTCGCCGTTCCCCGGCGACGCGGCCGAGAAGATGAAGGCCCGCCAACTGCACCCGGTGCCGCCGCCGAGCCGGCTGAACCCGAAGGTGACGCCGGAGCTGGACTGCATCGTGCAGAAGATGGGGCACAACCAGCCGCACGAGCGGTACCAGAGCATGGACGAGGTGCTGTTCGACCTGCACCCGTGGCTGCCGGTGGCCGAGTGGATCGGGCTGGGTATCGCCGCCCCGCCGCCGACGGTGGCCGGGGTGAACACCACCGCGGGCAAGAAAGGGTCGTTCCTGGGCGGGCTGAAGCGGCTGTTCGGCAGGTGATTCGGGCGGTTGCGCCCCACCCCATCCTGGAAGATGGCCGATTTTCGGAACATGCCTCACCTGCCAACGGCTTACGGCGAGTTTCACCCCCCGTCGGACCGCCAGAAAACGACGCCGGATCGGTTCAGCCCGCACGCTCACTTCTCCCGCCGAGGGGCGGGCAGCACCTCCCGCTTCGGCGGGAATTTGGCCTCCAGGTCGGTGATCCGTTTCAACCCGGCGGGTGGCGCCCGCGAGCCGTTTCCTCTTGTCGGATGGCGACGATCATCGGCCGGTTGAAGGCAAGCGATTCCGCCGTCGCCCGGCCGGTCGGGGTGAGTGGCACCAGGAGCGGCCCGTCCCAGCGGAAGTGTTCGCCCCACACGTCCGCCCGCGGATGGAACAGTGGCACCTCAGCGCCGCTCAGCGGATCGACCGCCGCCCGCTTCGCCCACTTACGAAGCGAACACGACACGCACGCCAGGGCCAGGTTCTCGCTCGTGGTCGGCCCGCCGGCGGCCCGCGGGGTGATGTGGTCGATGTGGAACGTCGCTTCCTGACCGAGTTGCGACAGTCGGCAGTACTCGCACCGGTTGCGGGCGCGGAGGATCACCTCGTCGGCCAGCGGTCGCGGGATGTCACTCACGCGGCGGCCCGCTCCGCCCGCAGCCGCAACAGGGTGAGCAACTCTGACAGGTTCACCAGCCCTTCGGCCTCGGCCCGCTCGTCGGCGGTGAGCGGCTGGCCGGCGTCTTGCCGATCGAGCAGAGATTGCAACCGGGCGTGGACGGCAGCCGGCAGGCGGAACCGATCCAGGTCGGCGGGCAGATCTACGTCGAGTACCAGAGCGGTAGTCATCGGCACCTCCAGAAGCACGGGCATTGTACCACACCGAGCCGGAGAACCCCTACTCCCGCCGCGGCGGGGGCTGCACCTCCCGCTTCGGCGGGAACTTCGCCTCCAGATCGGCGAGCAGCTTCCGGAAGTCGTCCCGGCCGCGGAGCGGGTCGAGGTCGG
>CANJKY010000034.1 GCA_947474875.1 Gemmataceae bacterium | reverse complement strand
TCTCCGCCGGCAGGTTGGCCCGTTCGGTGGCGGACTGAAGCCAATCGGTCACGTCCGTCGCATCGGCCGCGCCCAGCAGGGACCGGGCGAGCGCCGGGGGCGTCGCGCCGACCGCGGCGAGGACGTGCAGGCCGTGGGCCCGCCCCCACCGTTCGACGGTCCCCCGGAGTCCGAACTCCGACCGCCCCTTCGGATCGTCACCGAACGCGGTGGCGTCCACGACGAGAACCCGATTCAGCGCCCGGGCGGTGCCCACCGCCGCGGCGATGTCGTCTAGGGCAATTCCCCGCTTCAACAGGTCGTCCCCGGCACGGAGGTCGTGCGGGGCGAAGTACACCCGCTCGCCGGCGAAGCCCCCCCGACCCCACAACAGCACCACGAGCGTGTCCTGCGGCCGGGTCAACTCGGCCACATCCGCGATGGTGTCCGCGATGGCCGTTCGCGTGGCCTCCGTGTCGAACACGGGCACCACGTCGACCCGGTCGAACAGCTTGCCGCCGCGGGTGCGGAGCAGTTCGGCGAGCGCGCGGACGTCTTTCGTGGCGTCACCGACCCCGACCGCCACGACGTACAGCCGGCCCCGCTGACCCGGAACGGCGGGCACTGACAGTTCGAGTTCGGCGGCCGCCGACTCCCGCGAGCCGTCGGCGGTGGCGGCTCGCACGCCGACGCGGTTCGCCCCCGGCGCGAGCGGCACGGTGAAGGTGACGCGGGTGACGTTTGCTCCGGCTCCCGGTTCACTCTTCGTCGGGACGGCGAGGCGGATGCCGTTGTTCTCGACAACGACCGCCCCCACGCCGCCGCCCTGGTTGGTCACGTCGGCCGAAAGAGTCACCGTCGGGTCGGTCGGAACGCGGCCTTTCGGGGGGACGAGTTTCACGAGCGGGGGTTTGCTCCGGCCGAGCGGGTTGGCCGGGAGCGGCCGCTCGCCCCGCCACACCTCGGCCAGAAGGCCGGGGCGGAAGCCGCCGGCGAAAAACTGATCGGCCTCGCCGAAACCACCTTTCGGGAAGCGGTACCCGAGCGCCTTCCGGCCGCCTTCGGACCCGTCGAACAGGCCGTCCGGGCTGACGGCCGCCCACGCCTTCCCGGTGCCGTCGGTGGTGAGGGTGAGCAGTTCGCGACCGGTGGCCAGATCCCACACCCTCGCCGTGCCGTCGCGGGAGCCGGTGAGCATCGTCGCCCCGTCCGGGCGGGGGATGATGGAAAGGATTTCCGCGCTATGGCCGACGAACGTTCGGGCGGGAACTCCCGTACTCGCGTCTGCCATGACGACCAGTTCCTCCCGCTCGCCGGTGATGACCCGCCGGCCGTCCGGGGTGAAGGCGGCCGAGTGGATGTTGACGGTGTGCCCGCGGGTGCGGGTAATCCGCTTGCCGGTGTCCGTGTCCCACACCCCGCCGGTGTCATCGGACGAGCCGGTGACGACCCGGCGACCGTCCCGGCTGAAGACGACGCAGTTCACGTCTTCCCGGTGGCCCCGCAGCACGGCCGTTTGCTTGCCGGTCCTAGCGTCCCACAGTGTGGCGGTGGCATCGGCCGACGCGGTAGCCAGCGTGTTCCCGTCCGGGCTGTACGCCACGCCCAGGATGTTCCGGCCCTTCAGCTTGTGGATCGGCTCACCGGTGTCCGCCTCCCACAGGATGGCCACCCCCTCGGGCGAGCCGGTGAGGAACCGCTTGCCGTCCGGGCTGAACGCCACCGACACCACCGCCCCGGCGTGGCCCTTGAACGTCCGCAACTGCTTTCCGGACTCAACTTCCCACAGCACCACCGTGGTGTCGGCCGAACCGGACACGAGCCGCTTGCCGTCCGGGCTGAACGCGACCGCCAGGACCGGCTTCTGGTGGCCGGCGAGCGTCTTCACGGGTCGGCCGGCGGCGGTGTCCCAGAGGACGACGGTGCGGGCGTCCAGCCCGAGGGCGATGTGCCGGCCGTCCGCCGACACGGCCGCCGAATTGATCGGCACGAGCGGGTGTGCCCCGATGACGAACGCCTTCTCCGGCCCCGGTTGCGGTACGGCCACGCGGAGCTTCTGGCCGGCGGCCACGTCGATCTGCCGGTCGTCCGTGCCGCCGTCGGCGAACTTCACCGCCACCTTAATGCGGCGGATTTCGTCCGGCTTGAGGTCGCCGACGGTGACGGCCCGCGGGTTCTCAACCGCCTGGCCGTCCGCGGTAGCCGTCGCCCCGGCGGGCAGAAGGAGTTCCAGCGTGGCGGGTGGGGGTGGCGGGTCCTGGGCCGGAAGGAGTACGGCGCAGGCGAAGAAGAAAGGCAGGGTGAGCATGGGAGATTGAGGGGTTATGATTCGCAGCGCGACGCCGCAGGCGGCGAGAAATCACGCCGCTTGCGGCGTCGCGGATTTTCCCCTTACTCCAACCCGTCCAGCACGCCGGTGCTGTCGCCAAGCGTGTCGGCCTTCGCCCCCGCCCGGCCGAGCATCGCCAGCCACAGGTTGTTCAGCGGGGTGTCGCGCTTGTAGCGGACGTGTCGGCCGGTCTTGATGGTGCCGCCCCCGCGGCCGACGAGCAGCAACGGCAGGTCCTCGTGGGCGTGCCGGTTCGGGTCGGCGATGGCGCTGCCGAACGCGATCATGCAGTGGTCCAGCAGGGTGCCGTCGCCCTCCTTCACCGCCTTCAACTTGCCCGTCAGGTACGCCAACTGCGACACCAGGTAGGTGTTGATCAGCTTCAGCTTGTCCAGGTTGTCCGGCCGGTTCATGTGGTGCGAGATGGTGTGGTGCCCCTCGGTCACCCCGACCGTGCGGTACTTCTGCTCGCTCCCCTCGCGGCCGAGCATGAACGTGCTGATGCGGGTGGTGTCGGTCTGGAAGGCGAGCACCATCAGGTCGCACAGCAGGCGGATGTGTTCGGTCAGGTCGGCGGGCACACCGGCCGGGCGGGACACGTCGTCGGGCAGCACCATCGGGGTGAGCGGGTCGGCCTTGGTCACCCGCTTCTCCAGCTCCCGCACGCTGGACAAGTACTGGTCGAGCTTCTTCTTGTCGCTGCCACCGAGCCGCCGGTCCAGGTCTTTGGCGTCGTCGAGGACGGCGTCCAGCACGCTCGCCCGCAGCTCGTTCCGGGCGACCGCCGCCGGGTCGTTCGGCTTGTCGGCGAACAGCCGGTCGAACACCTGCCGCGGGTTCGCCTCCGGCGGCAGCGGGGTGGCGGCGTCCCGCCACGACAGGGTGTGTTCGTACACGCACGAGTACCCGCTGTCGCAGTTGCCCGCCCCGCGGTACTTCTCGACGGCCAGTTCGAGCGACGGCAGGCGGGTGCGGTCGCCGAGCTGCCGGGCGGCCAGTTGGTCGGCCGACACGCCCGCCTGGAAGTTCGCCCCGGCGGTCTTCTTCGGCTGGGCGCCGGTGAGGAACGCGCCGCTCGCCCGCGCGTGGTCGCCCGCCCCGTCGCCGTTCGCCCGCGCCTTGTCGCACGCCAGCCCGCTGAACACGAGCATGTCGTCGCGGTACTCTTTCATCGGCACCAGGCAGGCGGGCAGCTCGAAATCGGCCCCCTCCTTCTTCGGCGTCCAGTGCGGCATCACCGCCCCGTTCGGCGAGTAGATGAACGCCATCCGCCGCGGGGCCTTCACCTTTTCTGCCCCGAGGCCGCGGGGGAGCATGGCGTCCAGCAGCGGCAGGGCCACCGCCGTGCCCATCCCGCGCAACACCGCCCGCCTGGAAATGAGCCGCGTCGTCATCTCACTTCTCCGCAGAGGTTCGCTTCTGGAACGGGTCGCACTTGATGATCTCGGTGAGCAGGGCGGAGAACCGGTCGTCCGCCTTGCTCGTCGCCTGTACGATGGCGTTCACCGCCCGGCGGTCGTAGTCCTCCAGCCCGCGGCCGAGGGCGTAGGTGAGCACCTTCTCAGCCACGCACCGCACGAACGCCGCCTTATCCGCCCGCATCAGCTTCTTCAGGCCGGCCGGCCCGTCGAACTTCCGGCCGTCGGGCAGCACCCCGGACGCGTCAATCGCCCCGCCGGCGTCCTTGTCCCGCCACGCCCCGATGGCGTCGAAGTTCTCGAACGCGAACCCGATCGGGTCCATCCGCTGGTGGCACGACGCGCACACCGCGTTCGCCCGGTGCTGCTCCATCTGCTGCCGCAGCGTCCCCTTCAACTGCTTCTGGTCGTCCAGTTCGGGCACGTCCGGCGGTGGGGGCGGCGGCGGGGTGTTCAGCAGTTGGTCAAGGACGAACTTGCCCCGCTTCACCGGCGACGTGCGGGTGGCGTTCGACGCCAGGGTGAGGATGCCGGCGTGCGTCAGCATCCCGCCGCGGTTCGCCGGGGCCTTCACCCGCACGAACCCCGGCCCCTTCACCCCGTCGATGCCGTAGTGCCGCGCCAGCTCCTCGTTCACGAACGTGAAGTCGGCGTCCAGCAGGTCCGGGATGCTCCGGTCGTCGCGGACCATCGCCTCGAAGAACAGCAGGCTCTCCTGGAGCATCGCCTCGCGGAGCTCGGGCGTGAACGTCGGAAACAGCCGCGGTTCGGGCGAGGCCAGGTCGAGTTTTCGCAGGGTCAGCCACTGCTCGGCGAACCCGTGCAGGAACGACTGCGACTTCGGGTTCTTCACCATCCGCCGCACCTGCGCCTCCAGGTTTTGCCGCAGCTTGCTCTGGCCCGCCAGCGCGAACAGCTCGTCGTCCGGCATGCTGTTCCACAGGAAGTACGACAGCCGGCTGGCGAGTTCGTACTCGCCGACTTGGTACGTTGTGCCGGGGGCGACGTCGGGCGGGTCGAGTTCGACGCGGAACAGGAAGTGCGGGGAGACCAGCACGCGGTACAGGGCGGCCCGCACCCGCACCTCGAACCGCTGCCCCTTCCTCTCGGCCGCGTCGTATAGAGCCAGGCACTTATCCACCTCGTCGGCCTTCACCGGCCGGCGGAACGCGCGGGTGGCGAACCGGGTAACGATCTCGCGGGCAGCCTCCCGCGGCGCGACGCCGGCCTTATGGGCCATCAGCCGCTTGTGGACGTCCGGGTACACCACCGGCGGCGGGTCGAACGGCCCCTCCACCTCGACGCCCTTCAGGTGCAGCACCCGCTTCTTGTCCGGGTCTGGGTTCAGGAACGCCACCCCGACGCGACCGGTGCCGGCCCTCGTCTTCACCCGCGCCTCGATCACCTCCGGCTTGTCCGCGGTGGCCGTCACGTCGAACGCCTTCACGTCCGCGCCCATCACCCGCAGCATCACCTTCACCGGCTCGTCGCCCACGTGTTCGCCGCCGACGGTCAGCCGCACGCGGTACTCGCCGGCCTCGAACGACACCACCTTGCCCAGCTCGCTTGCGGTGGCGGTGGAGCCGGTGCGTAGCTTGTCGAACGCCTGCTTGGTCAGCTTCGGCGGGTCGGCGATGACGATCGCCTCGTCGAGAATGGCCTCCGCCGCCGTCAGGTACTTCTCCAGCAGAAGTGGCGACACCGACAGCACGTCGCCGATGTTGTCAAACCCGTACCCCACGTCGTCGGCCGGGAAGTCGTCGGCCGGGTTGAACTGTACGCCGACCAGATCGCGGATGGTGTTGTTGTACTCGGTGCGGTTCAGCCGCCGCATGGTCACCCGCCCGGCGTTCGGCTTGGCGGTCGCGTCGGCGCGGTCGAACACCCCCTGGATGGCGGCGGTCACCGCGTCGATCTCCTCCGCCTTCGGCTGCGGCCGCTCCGGCGGGGGCATCTCGCGGGACTTGAGCATGTGGGTGACGGTGTCCCACAGCTTGCGGTCGGCGGCGACGGACGCGTCGTCGGTGAACTTGGCGAACGACAAATCGGCCTTCGGCTTCTTCCCGTCCCCGTGGCAGGTGAAGCAGTGGGCCTTCAGGAAGGGGAGAATGTCCTTCTGATAAGCTGCCGGCTTGGCGTCGTCAGCCCGGGCCTGCGGGGCCGTCGGCGGGTCGCCGACGATTGCCAGGCACGCAACTGAGACGAGAACCGCGGCGAATGCAAGTCGTTGGGACACACGGGACCCCTCGGGCGACGCCTCATCTTCCCCGAACATCGCGACACGGACAACAGTATTCTCGGCCGCCCGGCGGTCGTCCGGCGAGCCTCATGAGGATCTCATCTTTGTTCGCAGGGGGCGGCGGGTAAAGTAACCCTCTGGTCCGGGAATCGCCCTCCCACCTCGCCGGGGGTGCCGCCATGCCGAACGTGAAAGGGCTTCAGGTCAACGGGGCGGACCGGGCGACCGACGCCCACCCGGACCGGTCACTGTTGAGCGTGTTGCGGGACGACCTCGGCCTGACCGGCGCGAAGTACGGGTGCGGGGAGGGGCGGTGCGGCGCCTGCACCGTCCTCGTGGACGGCAGGGCGATCCGCTCGTGTCAGTCCCGTGTCGAAACGGTGGCCGGCAAGCCGATCCGCACCGTCGAGGGGCTGGCCGCCGGGGAAAAGTTGCACCCGGTGCAGGCCGCCCTTCTGGATGCCGGGGCGATGCAGTGCGGGTATTGCACGCCGGGCATGGTAATGTCGGCGGTGGCACTGCTGGAGCAACACCCCGAGCCGACGCGGGACGACATTGTGGCGGCGATGAACGGCAACATCTGCCGGTGCGGCACCTACGGCCGGCTCGTCGTCGCCATCGAAGCGGCGGCCAAAGCGATGAAAGGGGGTGCCAAGTGACCCCGCACCTCGACGGCATCGTCATTGAACCGGAACGGTACGAGCTGATCGAGGCCATCGCCGAGAGCGAGTGGACCCGCCGCCAGTTCTTCGGCATCACCGGGGCCGGGCTGATCGTCGCACTCTTGGCAGGGGACGAGGCGGCGGCCCAGCAACCCCAGCGGGGCGGGCAACGCGGGGGCGGCGGGCCGCCGGAAATCGGCGGCTGGGTCCACATCGGGGCGGACGGCGCAGTCACTGCGTACAGCGGCAAGGTGGAGGTCGGCCAGAACGTCCGCACGTCGCTCGCCCAGGCGGTGGCGGACGAACTCCGCGTCCCGTACCAGTCGGTGAAGATAGTGCTGGCGGACACGGCGCTGGTGCCGTTCGACGCGGGCACGTTCGGCAGCCGCAGTACCCCGGCGATGGCCCCGCAACTCCGCCGCGCCGCCGCCGCCGCCCGTGAGGCACTGCTCGACCTGGCGGCCGAGAAGTCGAAGGCGGAGCGGGCGACACTGAGTGCGGCCGACGGCAAGGTGAGCGGCCCCGGGGGCAAGCCGAGTTACACCTACGGCGATCTGACCCAGGGCCAGAAGCTGATGAAGGTGATCGGCGGGGACGTGCCGACGACGACGGCGGACAAGTGGACGGTGGCGGGCACGTCGGCGCCGAAGGCGAACGGGCGGGACATCGTCACCGGCGGCCACAAGTACACGTCCGACGTGACGCGGCCCGGGATGGTCTTCGGGAAGGTGTTACGGCCGAAGAAGCTCAAGTCGAAGCTCGTCTCGGTGGACACGAGGGCGGCGGAAGCGGCCCCCGGCGTCACCGTCGTCCGCGACGGCGACCTGGTGGGAGTGGTCGCCCCGACCGAGTACACCGCGGCCGAGGCGGTGAAGCTCATCAAAGCGGAGTGGGATGCGCCGGCCCAGGTGTCGGCGAAGGACCTGTTCCAGCACCTGAAGGACAAGGCTGGCCGCGGTGGAGGGGGCGGGGGTCGGGGTGGTGGGGGCGGGACACGCGGATCGATCGAGGACGGGCTGAAGGCGGCGGACAAGAAGGTGACGGCGACGTACACGGTGGCGTACATCGCGCACGTCCCGCTGGAGCCGCGGGCGGCCGTGGCCGAATGGGCCGACGGCAAGCTGACCGTCTGGACCGGCACACAGCGGCCGTTCGGGGTGAGAGATGACCTCGCCCGCGCCCTGGGCGTGGCGGCAGACAAGGTGCGGGTGATCGTCCCGGACACCGGCTCGGGGTACGGCGGCAAGCACACCGTCGCCACGGCCACCGAGGCGGCGATTCTGGCGCGGAAGGTCGGCAAGCCGGTCAAGCTCGTCTGGACGCGGGAGGAGGAGTTCACCTGGGCGTACTTCCGCCCGGCCGGGTTGATCGACGTGACCGCCGGGGCGAAGGCGGACGGCACGCTGACGGTCTGGGATTTCCACAACTACAACTCCGGCGGGTCGTCCCTCGCCTCGCCCTACGCCGTGCCCAACCACCGGGCCGAGTTCCACCCCACCGACTCCCCACTCGCGCAGGGGTCGTACCGAGCGCTGGCGGCGACGGCGAACACCTTCGCCCGCGAGTCGGCGATGGACGAACTGGCCCACGCGGTCGGCCTCGACCCGCTGGCGTTCCGGCTGAAGAACCTGGGCGACGCCGCTCCGCAGAAACGGCTGAAAGCGGTACTGGAGGCCGCCGCCAAGCAGTTCGGCTGGGGCAAGGGGAAGCCGACCGAGGGACACGGGTACGGCCTGGCCGCCGGGACCGAGAAGGGCAGCTTCGTGGCCAGCGTGGCCGAGGTGGCGGTGGACCGCAAGGCGAAGAATCCGGTCCGCGTTGTTCGCGTCGTCACCGCGTTCGAGTGCGGGGCGGTGGTGAACCCCGACCACCTGAAGAACCAGATCGAGGGGGCGGTGGTGATGGGTCTCGGCGGGGCGCTGTTCGAGCACGTCGATTTTGACAACGGGGAGATTCTGAACCCGACACTCGGCGACTACCGGGTGCCGCGGTTTCGCGACGCCCCGATCCTCGAAACGGTGCTGCTCGACCGCAAGGAGCTGCCGTCGGAGGGGGCCGGGGAGACGCCGATCATCGCGGTGGCGCCGGCGGTGGCGAACGCCGTCTTCCAGGCGACCGGCGAGCGGCTGCGGGCCATGCCGCTGGTCCCGAACGGCTGGCCGAAGTAGGCGGGGGCGGACGTGCGCGAACTCCTCACCCGCCTGCTCGCCACCCTCGACGCCGGGCTGCCGTGCGTGTGGTGCGTGGTCGCGGCCACCCGCGGCTCGACCCCGCAGAAGGCGGGGGCGGCGATGCTCGTGTTCCCCGACGGCACGCAGGCGGGCACGCTCGGCGGCGGGTGCGTGGAAGCCGAGGTGCGGCGGCAGGCGCTGGCCGCTCTCGCGGCCGGGGCGGGGCCGGCCGTTCACTCCTTCCTGCTGAACGACGACTACGGGTGGGACGACGGGCTGATCTGCGGCGGGCGGATGACCATCCTCGCCCACCCGATCCCCGCCGACATATGCGGTCGCGTCACCCCGTACTACCGGGCGATCCTCTCGGCCGTGGTTGCCGGCGAGGGGTTCACCGAAGCTCTCGTGATCGAGGGCTGCGTCGGGGATCGTTACCTGTTCGACTCCACCGGTCGCCCGATCACCTGTCTCGCGGCGGTTCCGAACTGGGGTGAGGTCGCCGGACGGCTCCCCGCCCTCGCCGACCGGCCCAGGCCCGCCGTCTCCGACGGCGTCGCGTCCCTGCCGTCGCCGCCGCGGGGGACGCTGCTGATCGTCGGCGGCGGACACGTCGGGCAGGCGGTCAGCCGGTTGGCGGTCGAACTCGGGTTCGCGGTGTGGGTGCTGGACGACCGCGAGAAGTTCGCCAACGCGGACCGGTTTCCGGGTGCCGAACGGGTGCTGGTCGGCGACATCGGCACCACCCTCCGCGACCTCCGCCCGCACCTGACCGCGAACACGTTCGCCCTGATCGTCACCCGCGGGCACAACCACGACGAGGAGGCGCTGTACCACCTGGCCGGGTCGGCGTGCGGGTACGTGGGCATGATCGGCAGCAAGCGGAAGGTGCGGCTCATCTTCGACGACCTGGCGGCGAAAGGGGTGCCGGCGGAGGCGTTGGAGCGGGTGCGTGCTCCGGTCGGCGTGGACATCGGCTCGCAGACGGTGCCGGAGATCGCGTTGAGCATCGCCGCCGAACTGGTGGCGTGGCGGAACCGTGGAGGGCCGGCATGACATTCGGCATTATCCCCGCATGCGGGCACAGCACGCGGATGGGCTGCCCGAAGCTATCGCTTCCACTGGGCGACCGGACGGTGATCGAACACGTCGTTCGGGCATTGCTCGGCGGCGGGGTCAAGGTGGTCCTCGTCGTCGCCGGCCCGCACGTCCCGGCGTTGGAACCGCTTGCGATGCGTGCCGGGGCACGGGTACTGACGTTGTCTGAGCGGCCCCCCGACATGCGGGCCACCGTCGAAGCCGGGCTTGATTGGCTGGAGTCACACTTCCGCCCGGCGGCGGACGACTGGTGGCTACTGGCTCCCGGCGACCACCCGACGCTCACACCGGCCACCGTGCGGACGCTCCTCGACGCGGCGCGAGCCGACGCCGAGTACTCGATCTTTGTCCCCGTCTGGGACGGCCGCCGTGGGCACCCTCTCGTGGCGAGTTGGCGACACGCCGACGGCGTTAGGGCGACGCCGCGGGGCGAAGGCGTCAATTCGTACCTGAAGCGGACCCCGGACGCGGTGCGGGAAGTGGGCGTCACCGACTCGGGCGGACTGCACGACCTCGACACAACGGACGACTACGACCGCCTACTCCGGCGCATACCGAACAAGTGATTCGCCATCCGCGGGCGTCAGACCGGGCTTGCGTCCGGTGCGAACGCCAGGGATGCCGAGTTCAGGCAGTACCGCAGGCCGGTCGGGGCGGGGCCGTCCGGGAACACGTGCCCCAGGTGCCCGCCGCACCGCCCACACACGATCTCGTCGCGGACCATCCCGTGGCTGGTGTCGCGGTGGACGGCCACGTGGTCCGGGTCGAACGGCTGGTAGAAGCTCGGCCAGCCGGTGCCGGACTCGAACTTGGCCGCCGAGCGGAACAGGGGCAGCCCGCACAGCCGGCAGCGGTACACCCCGGCCTCCTTGTTCGCCAACAACCCGCCGCAGAACGGCCGTTCGGTCCCCTGGTGCAGGAGTACCCGCCGCTCTTCGGGGGTGAGCGTGGCAGCCAGGCGGTCCAGTTCATCGGCCGCGGGCGGGGTCAGGTCGTACCCCGCGGCCGAGACGCGGGAGTTGGTTGGGGTCACGGTCGTCCCTCGATCTATCACGATCGGCTCCATCATACCCGGTTTAGCCGTGGTGACCTCGGCCGGGCTTTGAGATGTCCTCGGTTTAGCCCCGCGGCCTCCGAATCCGACAGTGAAGAGCGGACTGGCGGGTTGCTCTTCCTCCGCACCTGTTACCCCGTCGGCCGGATCGTGCAGGTCGCCCGCCTCCACGCCGGCGAGGGGTCGAACACGCCGACCATCCCCAGGGGCGGCTCCGCGCAGTTCAACCAAGATCATGGGGGGCAGACCGGGAAATCACACTCGTAGTTGTCGTCTCGGCCGGGCACGCCTTCGTCGCAGTACCGACGGGGCTGTCGCACGCAAGCCCCCCGAACGACTGGCCGCCAGTTTCCGTCGGATCGCCCGCCAGTGGGCCGGCGGGTTCGCCCGGGTCGCCCCACCAGCTTGCGTTCTCGGCCCAGGGCCGAAAGTGCTACTCGTAGGGGTGAACTACTTGCCGCTCAGCTTGGCGAGCACGTCCGGCACTTTCGCCCGGTCGCCGTGGGTGGTGCTCACCTTGGCGAACGTCACCTTCCGTTTCCCGTCGATCACGAAGGTGGACGGGTACGCGGTCTCGCTCTTGGCATCCCACCGCAGGCCGTAGGCGTTCGTGAACTTGTAGTCCGGGTCGAGTAGGAGGGTGAAGTGGGCCGGGTAGTCCTTCCCTTTCACGAACTCGGCGGCCTTGTCCTTCAGCCCGTCGGCCGGGCCGGGGTACACGAACATCACC
>CANJKY010000033.1 GCA_947474875.1 Gemmataceae bacterium | reverse complement strand
CTCCCTTTGGGGGAGGGGGCCGGGGGGTGGGGTCTCCGCACAACCCGTCGTCGCTTCCTCCGCACCGCCACCACCGTCGCCCTCGGGGCCGCCGTCGGTTGCGGCTCTCGCGGCGGGGCGGGCAAGCGGGAACTCCGCGTGTTCGTCTACTCCGGCGGGCACGAGAAGACGATGCGGGAGGTTTTCGTCCCCGTCTTCGAGCAGGCGACCGGGGTTGCCGTCACCCTGTTCCCCGGCTGGTGGGACGGAATTCCGAAGCTGAAGACCGCCCCGGCGAACGATCCGCCGTTCGACCTGATGATTACGGACGCCACCCAGGGCTACCCGGCGGCGCGGGAGGGGCTGTTCGCGCAAATCAACCTGGCGAACGTGCCAACCCACAAAGCGCTCGTGCCGGCGGCGCTCGAACCGTGGGTGTTCCAGGAGAGGGTCGGGCTGCCGTACCCGGACTCGGTGATGACGCTGGCGTACCACAAGCAGGCCGCCGGCGCCCCGCCCGCCCGCTGGGCCGACCTGTTGCGGCCGGACCTGGCCGGCAAGATCGGCCTGTACAACCACTTCTACATGAGCCTGTTCACGTTCGCCGCGGTCCTGGCGGACAGCACCGGGCAGGCGGGCGCCGCCCACGATCTCATCCGCGACAAGATTGACGACGTGGTCCGGTTCGCCGTCGAACACCGCAAGCGGGTGAAGCTGTGGTGGCCGGACTCGACCGCCATGATCCTCGGGCTGAACGACCGGACCGTGGCGGCCGGGAACATGCACAGCCCGGAGTACCTTCAAGCCCTGCGGGAGAAGCCGGAACTGGCCGCGGCGGTGCCAGACCGGGACCGGGCGATGGTGCAGGTGTTCTGGGCCGTCCCCGCGGGGACGAAGAACACGGACCTGGCCGAGCAGGCGCTCGACCTGCTGTTCTCCGACCGCATCCAGTTGGAGTTCGCCCGCCGCGGGATGGCGACCGCCCGGTCCGACACAGCGGCGAAGATGGCGGCCGAAGACCCGCTGTGGAAATCCCTGTATCCTCACACCGACGAGCAGTTCCGCACCCTCAAATATTACCCCTACGACGTGTATGCCAGCCACTGGGACCAACTCGCCGACCGCTGGGACCGCACCGTCCTCCGCGGCTGACGGGGTGCGGCTGGCCGGCGTGTCGTTCGCCTACGGTCCGGCGGCGGTGGTCCGCGACCTGAGCCTGGCCGTGCCCGCCGACGCGTTCTGCGCCCTGCTCGGCCCGTCCGGGTGCGGGAAGACCACGCTGCTGAAGATGATCGCCGGGGAACTCGTTCCGCAGGCGGGGCGGGTGAGCGTGAACGGCCGGGACGTGACTGCCACCCCACCCGAAGCCCGGAACATCGGCACCGTGTACCAGAGCTACGCCCTGTTCCCGCACCTGACGGCGTGGAAGAACGTGGCGTTCGGGCTGGAGGTGCGGGGCGTACCCAAGGCGACTGTGGCCGAGCGGGTGGAAGCGCTACTGCACCGCGTGCGGCTGACCCGCGACGAGTGGCACCGCCGGCCGGCGCAGCTTTCCGGCGGGCAGCAGCAGCGGGTGGCGGTGGCCCGCGCCCTGGCGTTCGGCCCGGACCTGCTGCTGCTCGACGAGCCGCTCGCGAACCTGGACCGCCAGTTGCGGGAGGAGATGCGGGTCGAACTGCGGCGGGTCCACGCCGAGTCCGGCACGACGACCATCCTGGTGACGCACGACCAGGAGGAGGCGCTGGCAGCGGCCGACCTGATCGGGGTGATGTACGCCGGCCGGCTGCTCCAACTCGGCCCGCCGCGGGAGGTGTACGACCGCCCGCGGACGCCGTTCGTCGCCCGCTTTCTCGGTGATGCGAACCTGCTGCCCGACGGCACGATGATCCGCCCCGAGGCGATCCCCGTTGGCGGGCCGCGACAGGGCACTGTCACCCGCGTCACCTTCCACGGCGGGTTCCAGGCGGTCGAGTTCGACGCCGACGGTCAGCCGCTCAAGCTCCATACTTCGACGCAGCAGCGGTGGACCGTCGGTGACCCGATCCGCTTCGTCCTGCCCGAATCCGCCGTGTGGGCCATCCCCGAGGCGGACCCGACGCCGTGACCCGCTCCGCGCCCCTGCTGTTGTCGGCGCCGGCGGTCGCCCTGCTCGGCGGGTTCGTGCTCGCCCCGCTCGTCCTGCTCGTGCGGGTCAGCCTGTGCGAACCGGCCGCCGGCCGCGGGTTCTACACGCCGGACACGTTCACCCTCCAGAACTACGCCCGGCTGTTCGACCCGCACCACCGGTCGATCGTCGCGTTCACCGTCGGGTTCGCCCTCGCCGTCGCCGCGGTGTCCCTGCTGGTCGGGTATCCGCTCGCCCTGTTCATCCGTGGTCGGGCCGACCGCTGGCAACCGCTCGCCGTCGGGCTGGTGCTCATCCCGAAGACGGCCGGCACGCTGGCGGCGGTGTTCGGCCTGCAGCGGCTGCTCCCCCGCGGGCTGGTGTCGGCCGCGCTGACCGAGGCGTACCTGATCGTGCCGTATGCGGTGCTGGTGCTGGTGGTGCAACTGCGGGCGATCGATCCGACGCTAACCGCCGCGGCGCGGGGGCTGGGGGCGAGCCGCTGGCAGGCCTTCCGGCGGGTCACACTGCCGCTGTCGTGGCCGGGGGTAATCCTGGCCGGCGAACTCGGGCTGGCGTGGGGAATCGGCGCGATGGCCGGGCCGCTGTTCCTGGGCGGGCCGGCTGAGATGACGCTGGCGGTGGAGGTGCAGCGGCAGGCGTTCGAGTACGGCCGCTGGCCGCAGGCAGCGGCGGACGCGGTCGCACTGGCGGTCCTCGCGCTCCTGGCCCTGGCCGCGGCCCGGCTGCGGAGGTCGCCATGACCCGGTGGCCGTCCGCCCTCGGCTGGCTGGTGCTCCTCGGACTGCTCGCCCCGGTCCTGCACACCGCGTGGGTGTCGTTCTCGCCCGACTCGTTCCTCACCCCGCCGACCGGCGAGTGGTCGCTCCGCTGGTACCGAAAGTTCGCCGAGGATTCCCGGTGGTCGGCGGCGGTCGGGCGGAGCCTGTTCGTCGCCGCGATGTCGGCCGGGGTGAGCGTGGCGGCGGCGGTGCCGGCCGCCTACGCAGTGAAACGCGCCCGCTGGCGGGGCAGGGGAGTTTTGCTCGTCTCTCTACTGCTCCCGGCCGCGATCCCACCGGCCGCCCTCGGCATGGGCGTCCTGCCGCTGTTGCACCGGGCCGGCCTGTGGGGGCACCCGCTCGGGCTGATCCTGGTTCACGCCACCCTCGGGCTGCCGGTCGCGTTCCTGATCGTCCGCACCCATCTGACCGACCGGCTGGCGGAATTGGAGTCGGCGGCGCGGGGGCTGGGGGCGAACCGGTGGCAGGTGGCGTGGCGGGTGTCGCTGCCGCTATTGCGGCCGGCACTGGCGGCGGCGGGGGTAGCGGTGTTCGTGCTGTCGGTGAACGAGGCGTTCGTGACGCTGTTCCTGGCTTCCCCGAACACCGAAACCGTGCCGGCGGTGAGTTGGCCGGAGTTGCGGCATTCGCCGACCCCGGTGCTGGCGGTGGCGTCGGCGGTGACGGCTGGGCTGGGAGCGATCGGAATGGTGATCGGGATTCGGCTGTTCGGACGGCCGGCTCGCTGAGTCAGCCGTCCTGGGGCGGAAGCACGAGCTGGCAGCAGCCCAGGTCGAGCGCCTCCTTCGGCACCCCGGCCAGCACCACCTCGTCCAGGACCTGCGGGGTGATCGAATAGACGACGAACCGCCCCCGCTTCTCCCCGTGGATGAGTCGGGCGTGCTTCAGCACGGTCAGGTGGTGGGACACGTTCAGGGCCGGGATGTTCGCCCCGTCGATGATCTCGGTCACGTTCCGCTCGCCGTCCGCCAGCAGGCGGATGATGCGGAGCCGCTCCGGGGCGGCGAGTGCCGCCAACACCTCGGCGCAGCGGTCAGGCTGTAACGGGTCGCGCTTCCGGGCCACGGGGTTGGTCCGAGAGAGAGGAGGCGGGTGAGGGTATTATCCACGGGGTGGGAGCCGAGGCCAACCCCTCAGACCCCGAACAGGTTCCGCAGGACCGGCCGCAGCTTCGCCACCGCCCGCCCGCGGTGACTGAGGGCGTGTTTCACCCGTCCGCTCAGCTCGCCGAAGCTGGCGTGATATTCCTGGATGTAGAACAGCGGGTCGTACCCGAACCCGCCGGTGCCCTTCGCTTCCGTGCCGATCACCCCCCAGCACTTGCCGTCGACCACCGCCACCACCTCGCCTTGCGGGTTGGCCAGCGCCGCCGTGCTGACGTAGTACGCCGCCCGCTCGTCGCCGGTCTTGCCGCCCAGCTCGGCCAGCAGTTTGGCGTTGTTCGCCGCGTCGTCGCCGTGCTTCCCGGCGTACCGGGCCGAGTACACCCCCGGCGCCCCGCCGAGGGCCGGCACGCACAGCCCGCTGTCCTCGCCCAGCACCCACTCGCCGAGCACCGGGGCGAGTTGCGTCGCCTTCAGCCGGGCGTTCGCCTCGAACGTGGTGCCGGTCTCGTCCACCTCCGGGGCATTCGGGTACGGGGACAGGTCGGTCAATTCGATCGGTAGATCGCCGAGCAGGTCGAGCAACTCGCCGAGTTTCTTCTTGTTCCGGCTGCCGAGCACCAGGCGGGGCATGGAGAACTCCTGTCGATTGCGGACCCAGGAGTTATCGGGATTTGCCCGGCACCCACAGTACGTCCTCGCCCGCGTTCGCCACCCGGCCGAGTACGAACAGGAAGTCGGACAGCCGGTTCAGGTAGATGACCGCGTGCCGGTTGACGGACTCGGTCTGTGTCAGCGTCACGACGGCCCGCTCGGCCCGGCGGCAGACGGTGCGGGCCATGTGCAGCCAGGCTGCCGCAGGGGTGCCACCGGGCAGGATGAAACTCTTGAGCGGCGGGAGCGGATCGTTCAGCCGGTCGATGGCAGACTCCAACCGCAGATACTGAGCTTCAGTCACCCGCAGGGCTTGCTCCGGCTGTTCGTCCGGCGGGGGCGGCACGCACAGGTCCGCGCCGACGTCGAACAGGTCGTTCTGGATCGTCCGTAGCAGGTCGCGCTCGGGACACTCCGGGCAGTACGCCGTGAGTAGGCCGAATACCGAGTTCAGTTCGTCCACCTCGCCGTATGCGGTCACGCGGGGGTGGTGCTTTGGCACGCGGGTGCCGTCGCCCAGCCCAGTCTCGCCAGCGTCGCCGCTCTTCGTGTAAATGCGGGAAAGGTACACCATCGGGGGGCATCCGGGGGTTGGCGTTCGGGATGGATCGGCAATCTGGGGCGTTTTCATTCTTAGTCGCACGCGGCCCTGTCGGGGCGAACGGCATTTCGCCGCCGATTTCGGTCAACCCGCCGGTCTGCACAACCGATACCTTCTGCAAGTCAGGATGGATCGGCTCGCACCGCCGGACCTCACCCTTCAGGAGGTTCGGACGAGACCGGAGTACCCGCCGCGTCGGGGGGCTCCGGCCGAGACGCCGCCGGCACACACGGAGGGGGCCACGATGTCCCGGATTCGACTCACGTTCGGGCTGGTGATGGGCGTGCTCGCCCTCCAGTCCACCGGCTGCCTGATCCAGCCGTGGGTGTACGACCGGATGCAAGACCGGTACCAGCACGACAACGACCACAAGACGCCCATCCTGCCGCCCATCCGCGACGGGTTCCCGCCGCCGCGGTGCGAGGACGCACCGACCGACCTGGAGGTGCTGCGGGTGTTCAAGGAGCGTCACATCCGCGGGGTCCCGTATGTGTACGAAGAGTTCGCGGACGACATCACGGTGGTGAAGAATCTGGTGGTGGACAAGATCGACCCGCCGCGGTTCTTCCCGCTGGTCGGCATGGCCCAACTGCACCACTGCCACTGGGAGTGCGGGGTGTACTACAACGACACGGTTCAGTCGTCCTGGCCGTACCCGACGTACATCCGCAAGCCGAAGGTGGAGGTGATCTCCATCGACAAGGACCACCTGCACCTGTACGTCGGCCCGAACCCGGACAGCCAGCGGGACATGCTGCTCGAACTGACCAAGTGGCGGTAACTGTGTGAAGCCCCTCCGTCGTTCCTGAAGGGCGACCGCCGCGACCCGACCCGAGAGGGCCGGGTCGCGGTGTTTCCCTGGGCGGGGTGGCTGAAGCCCCCTCTGGCGGACGCGCGGCTGGCAATTCAGAACAGCCGCTTCTGCCGGCCGGGGTTGGTCAACTCGTCGCACAGTTTCCGCATCGACGTACTCATCGGGTAGTCGCTCGCCGACTGCCGGTCCGCCCACCGCCACGCCGTGTAGTACGCCAGCCTCACCTTCTGGTTCGGCGCACGATCCGCTTCGACCGCCGACACAGTGATGTCGAACCGGGTGACGCCGTGTCGCACGGCCACCGTTTCGACCCCCGCCGCCACGCCCAGCCCCAGCCGTTCGGCGGCGACCCGCACCGCGGCGTCCGGTTCCGACTCGCCGTCCCGCACCACGTCGCGGGGCAGTTCCCACATGTTCGCCCAGCGGCCGGCGTCCGGCGGGCGGCGGCACAGCAGTAACCGGTTGCCGTCGCGGAGTACCACCGCCACCTCCCGCACCGCCACCGTCTCCTTCCGCGCCGCCTTCGGCGGGATGACCGCCTGTAGCCCGAGTCGCCGGGCGGCACACTGGTTCCGCACCGGGCAGTCGCCGCACTTCGGGTTGTCCGGGGTGCAGATGAGGGCGCCGAGTTCCATCACCGCCTGGTTGAAATCGCCGACCCGCTTCCGCGGGAGCACCGCCTCGGCCGCCGCCCACACCCACTTCTTTCCCTCGCCCTCACGGGGGTCGAGGCGGGAGGCGAACCAGCGGGATAGCACCCGCAGGCTGTTCGCTTCCACGATCGGCAACCGGCGATCGAACGCCTGCGACAGTACCGCCCCCAGGATGTACCGGCCGACGCCGGGCAACTCGGCCCACACGCCCGGGTCGTCCGGGAGGGTGTTGCCGTGCTCGGTCACCAGCCTCCGGGCGGCCGCGTGCAGGTGGCGGGCGCGGCGGTAGTACCCCAGCCCCTGCCACAGTCGGAGGACGTGCTGTTCGTCCGCTTCGGCCAGATCGACGACGGTGGGGAACACCGTCAGGAACCGCTCGTAGTACGGCACCACCGCCGCCACCGTCGTCTGCTGGAGCATCACCTCGCTCACCCAGATGCGGTACGGGTCCCGGTTCGCTCGCCAGGGCAGGGGGCGGTGCGAGCGGTCGAACCAGGCGAGCAGGTTGCGGCGGAGGGTGGGGAGGGGGCGGCGGTCGATCACGGGCGTGGTGAAAGGGCGAGGGCTTCCGCCGTTGCCGACGGAAGCCCTCGCGGGAGAGAGAGACGCCATCCCGCCGTTCAGCTGGTGCGGCGGAAGTACTTCTTGAGCAGGTCGTTGGCGGCGGTCGACGACTCGGCCGCCGCCTTCTTCTCGTCCTTCTTCGGCTGGATCGGCCGGCCGCTGGCGTCGACTGTCGGGATCTCCATCACCGTGCTCCCCCCCGGGATGTTCGGGGACTCACCAGACGGCGAGTCGTCGTCCATCCCGAGCAGCATGGCGGCGGCGTCGTCGGCGTCCGTCCCCCCGCCGATCCGCTCGGGCGCCCCGGCGGTGGTGGCGGGGGCGGTGACCGGCTTCTGAGCGGACAACGGCCGCGGGGCAGGTTTCTGGGTAGACGAACTGCCGCCCACCGCCTTCAGCTTGTCCGGCAGCGGGGTGCCGTCGGCCGGGGTGGGGAGTGGGATGATCTGCACCTTGAACTCGAGCGGGCCGACTTTCAGCTCGTCGCCGTCTTTCACCGCGGTCTCGCCCTGCACCGGGCTGCCGTTCAGCAGGGTGCCGTTCATGCTGCTCAGGTCTTGGACGAACACCCGCCCGTCGCGGATCAGCAGGGCACAGTGCTGCTTGCTGATCGCCTGGCTGGCCGGCCGAAGGTTGCAGTGCGGGTCGCGGCCGATCAGGAACTTCGCCCCGGCGATCGGGATGGCCTTGCCGTTGTTCGGCCCCGCCGTGGTGACGACCAAATTCACTTTCATTTGGGTCGTGTGCCTCCGCACAAACCGCCCGGCCCGAGCGCCAGATTCGGGGTGTCAGCCACCGGAGTCGGGAGAGGGGTGGGAACCGGAACGCGAGTCGTAACCAAAACAACCCAAGTCTATTAAGATAAATGCGGGCACGCAACCGGAAACTTCACATTCCAGTATACGCCATGGGACTGCGATGAGTAAGCGACTCTACCCGCTCGGGGTGACCGGGCTGTCCGTTATCCTGACACTCGCGGGCGGGTGCGGACCCCCGGCCGGGCCGACCGCGCCCGCCACGACCGGGCCGGCGGGCAGCCGGGTGGCGGTAGGTTACGCGGACGGGCGGGCGGAGGCCGAGTACCGCCCGCGGGTGACAGCCTGGGCGAACCGGGTGTCGGCCACGGTGGTGGCGGCCGACCTCGCGGCCGCCGATGTACTCATCGTCCCTGCGGCTGATCTCGGGGGGCTGGCGGAGAACGGCGGGCTGCTGCCGGTGTCCGAACTGGTTTCCGGCGAGGCGAGCGGGTATCAGTGGAACGGACTGCTCCGCGTGTACCAGACCATCCTCGCCCAGTGGGGGGCGACCGAGTACGCGGCACCGCTGACCGGCGAGGGGTGGGTGGCTGTGTACCGGGCGGACCTGTTGAAGGAGCCGGGGTTCGTCAAGGAGTTTAACGAACAGCACCGCCGCCCCCCACTGCCCGTGCGCACCTGGGAAGACCTGGCCGCGGTGGCCGCTGCCCGCGCCAAGTTTACCGGCAGACCGAGCCTGCCCCCGCTGCCCGCCGACCCGGACGCGGTGCTGACCGCCCTGTGCCAGGTGGCCGCCTGCTACGATCGCTCCCCGGCGGCCGACCGGGGCGGGGTCGAGGACTTCCGCCGCGGGCGGTCGTTCCTGACCGCCGCCGACACCGGCCGGCCGCGGATCGACACCCCGGGGTTCGTCGAGGCGTTCCGCTGGTTCGCCGGCACCAGCCGTGTCCGTCCGGCCGAACCGGGCGACCCGATCGACGCCCTGGTGAGCGGCTCGGCGGTGGCGGCGGTAGTGCCCGTGGCCGACCTGCTCCGACTGCCCGTCGACCCGAAGACCGGGGCGATCGACGCCCGGTTCGAACTGGCCGGCGTGCCTGGGTCGCAGTCGTACTTCGAGCCGGCCGGGGAAAAACGCACCGTCGGGTCCGCCAACCTGGTGCCGTACTTCGCCGGGACCGGCCTGGTCGGGGTGGTGCGGAAGACGGCGCCCCATCCGGACGCGTGCTGGCGGTTGCTGGCCGAGTTGGGCGGGCCGACCGGGTCGACGCTGGCCATCGGCCCGCCGCTCGGGGGTGGGCCGCTCCGCTCGGCCCACGTGACCGACGACTCCCGCGTGTGGGGGCAGTACCGACTGGACCCGCCGGGGACGGCCAGCCTCCGCGAGGCGATGCGGCAGTTCACCGCCGGCGGGGTGAACCCGGCGATCGGGCTGCGGACGCCGGACCGGAAGGCGATCGCCGAGGTGATCGCAAAACAAGTCCGGTTGGCGGCGACGGGCAAAGCGGATGCGACCGCGGCAATGAAACAGGCGACCGCCGACTGGGCGGAGTTGGACGCCAAGGTGCCGGAAGCGACGCGGAAGGCGTGGCGGAAAAAGACGGCGGGGGTGGAGTGAGGCACCCCCGCCGGGGGCGTCACGCGGCCTTGGCCAGCGGGTGCGAGAACGACCACTCGTGCCCGAACGGGTCGAGCACCTTGGCGTACCGGTCGCCCCAGAACGCGTCCCACGGCGGCATCACCACCGTGCCGCCGGCCGCCGCCATCCGGCTCACCGCCTCGTCGCAGTTCGGCACGCTCAGGTGGATGGTCACCCCGGTGCCGCCGAGCGCCGCCGGCGACCGCGCCTTACCCCCGCAGTACTCGGGGAAGTCGTCGCACAGAAAGAACTTGTCGCCGCCGACGTGCAACTCGGCGTGCATCAGCCGCGGGCCGTTCTCCTCCGGCACCACCCGCGCCGCCTCCGCGCCGAGCGCGGCCTTGTAGAACTCCACCGCCTTCGACCCGCCGTTCACCACCAGGTGAGGGATCAGCGACGCACCGGCCATAACCACACCTCCGGAAACGAGCACGTGGCAGGGGTAGTCCCTACCACGTGATTGACTTGTACTCGACCTGGGCTTCAGTTGGCAGGTGCGTAGCCGCTAATGCCGGCCGCGGCGTCATGTCGGGGCTGGATCCTCGGCCGGTGCCACGTCCGCCTCCGCCTCCGCCACCGCTTCCGTTGCCGCACACGTTTCGGCCTCAGCCGCGCACGCTTCGGCTGGCGGGTCGGCGACCGCCACCGCCCCTTCTTCTTCGACCGCTTGCGGGACCAGGACTTCGTCCATTCGACCACCTCCGAGAGTGAGACGGGAAAGACGGACCGTCCATAGGCGACCGGCGCGGCGTCCCCGCGCCCGCAGGCTCAGGTCGGATCGGTGACTTTAAGGAAAACCGGCCGAACGTGTGCCTTGTCGGGCGGGTGCCGCTGCACAAACATAACCCCCATGCCTACCGAGACGATCGATTGGACCGCACTTCCGCCGCAAGAACTGGCGGGTGGTGCGGTCAGCATCGGCAACTTCGACGGAGTTCACGCAGGGCACCGAGAACTCGCCGCCGTCACGGTCCGCGCCGCACGGGCGGCCGGCGGGCCGGCGGTGGCCGTCACGTTCGACCCGCCACCGCAGGCGGTGCTCAACCCCGGGCGGGAGAAGCCGCCGCTCACCACTGTGGCCGACCGGGCCGATCTGCTGCACGCCGCCGGGGTGAACCACGTCGCCGTCCTCCGCACCGACCCCGGGCTACTCGCCCTCAGCCCGGAGGCGTTCTTCGAGGAGGTGATCCTGCGGGTGTTCTCCGCCCGGGCGGTGGTGGAGGGGTACAACTTCCACTTCGGCCGCGGGCGGGCCGGCGATAACGCCACCCTGCGGCGGCTGTGCGACCAGCACGGGGTGCGGTTCCACGAGGTGCCGCCGCTGCACCTCGGCGGGGAGCCGGTGTCCAGCAGCCGGGTGCGGGGGCTGCTCTCGGCCGGGGACGTAACCGCGGCGGCCGAACTGCTGGGGCGGAGCTATACCGTCCGCGGGGTGGTGACCACCGGGGCGAAGCGGGGGCGGACGATCGGCTTCCCCACCGCCAACCTGACCGGTGTGCGGACGCTGCTGCCGAAGGACGGGGTGTATGCCGTGCGGGCGGTGGTGAATGAGCAAATGTACGCGGCGGCGGCGAACGTCGGCCCGAACCCGACCTTCGGCGAGGACGCTCGCAAGGTGGAGGTCCACCTGCTCGATTTCGCCGGCGACCTGTACGGGGCGGAGGTGAGCGTGGAGTTCGTGCGGCGACTCCGCGACACCCGGCCGTTCGCCGGGGTGAACGAATTGGTCGGGCAGTTGCAGCGGGACGTGGCCGAAGTGCGGGAGACGGTGATGTGAGCCGCGACCGCCAGGGAGTGGGGATAAACACCCCGCTCCCTGGCAGTCGCGGCTCGATCTCACGCCAGGTCGCGGTCCTCGAACAGCAGCAGCCCGACCACCAGGGCGATGGTCGTGTAGATGATCGCGTACCCGAACACGGTGAGCGAGTAGGCGATGAACCCCCCCAAGTCGAGCGGGGTGTCGCGGATGATGGCCGGACTCATGTTGAAGAACTCGAGCGCCGGCAGCAACACGTTCGACACGTTCGCCAGGAACCCGACCAGCTT
>CANJKY010000032.1 GCA_947474875.1 Gemmataceae bacterium | reverse complement strand
GTGAAGGGGGCGTACTGGGACTACGAGACGGTGATCGCCGCCCAGAACCACTGGCCGGTGCCGGTGTGGACGCAGAAGTGGCAGTCGGACGCCTGTTTCGAGCGCTGCACGCGGTTCCTGATGGAGAACTACCAGCACCTCTGTCCGGCATTCGGCAGCCACAACATCCGCAGCATCGCCAACGCGATGGCCGTGGCCGAAGAACTGGGCGTGCCGCCCAACCGGTACGAGTTCCAGATGCTGTACGGCATGGCCGACCCGATCAAGAACGTACTCAAATCGCTCGGCCGGCGGGTGCGGATCTACACCCCCTACGGCCAACTGCTACCGGGCATGGCTTACCTCGTGCGGCGGTTGCTGGAGAACACGTCGAACGACTCGTTCCTGCGGCAGGGGTTCGCCGAGGGGCTGTCGGAGGAGCAGTTGCTGCGGAATCCGTCCACACTCAACAGTCATCCGTCACCCGAGAAAGTCATGGCTGCATCCGTGAACGGGGAACACAAACCCAAATCCGGCGGACGACCGCCAGTCGAAGCCAAATTCCAGAACGAACCGCTCGCCGACTTCAGCCGCGCCGAGAACCGGGAGAAGATGGCCGCGGCGCTGAAGACCGTCCGCGGGCAACTCGGGCAGACGTACCCGCTCGTCATTGACAACGTCGCCGTCCCCACCGCCGCGTTCATCGACAGCGTGAACCCGTCGAAGAAAGCGGAGTTGATCGGCCGAACCGGGAAGGCCACGGCGAAGCAGGCCGAGCAGGCGATCGCGTCGGCGGCGAAGGCGTTCGACATGTGGCGGGACACGCCGGTGGCCGAGCGGGCCGCCCTGCTCCGCCGCACCGCCGACGTGATGCGGTACCGCCGGTTCGAGCTGTCCGCGTGGATCGTGCTGGAGACCGGCAAACCGTGGCGGGAGTCGGACGCGGACGTGGCCGAGGCGATCGACTTCTGCGACTACTATGCGGCCGAAGCCCAGAAGATGTGGCACACCCAGGACGTGGACGTGCCCGGCGAGGAGAACGCCTACTTCTACGAACCCCGTGGGGTGGCGGCGGTCATCGCCCCGTGGAACTTCCCGCTCGCCATCCTGTGTGGCATGACCGCCGCTGCGGTCGTCACCGGCAACACGGCGATCATGAAGCCGGCCGAGCAGAGCGGGGTGATCGGCGCCAAGCTGATGGAGTGCTTCCAGCAGGCGGGGGTGCCGGCCGGGGTGGTGAACTTCCTGCCCGGCGAGGGCGAGGAGGTCGGGCCGGTGCTGGTGAACCACCCGGAGGTGGCGCTGATCGCGTTCACCGGCTCGCTCAAGGTGGCCCTGCTCATCAACGAGCAGGCCAGTCGCACCGGCGGCGGGCAGCAGTTCGTCAAGCGGGTGATCGCCGAGATGGGGGGGAAGAACGCGGTGATCGTGGACGCCGACGCCGACCTGGATGAAGCCGTGAAGGGGGTGGTCGATTCGGCGTTCGGGTACGGCGGGCAGAAGTGCTCGGCCGGCAGCCGGGCGATCGTGCTGGCCGGCATCTACGACAAGTTCCTCGAACGGGTGATCGAAGCCACCAAATCGCTGACGGTGAGCGCGGCCGAATCCCCCGGCTGCTCGCTCGGCCCGGTCATCGACGCCGAGAGCCGCGACCGCATCCTGAAGTTCATCGACAGCGGCAAGCAGCAGGCGAAGCTGGCGTTCCAGTACGACGTCGGCGGGCTGAAGGACGAGGGGTTCTTCGTCGGCCCGACGGTGTTCGCCGACGTGCCCGAGACCGCCACCATCGCCCAGGAGGAGATCTTCGGACCGGTGCTGAGCGTGCTGAAGGCGAAGGATCTGGACGACGCTTTGCGGATCGCCAACGGCACCAAGTACGCGCTCACCGGCGGGGTGTTCAGCCGCAGCCCGGAGCACATCCAGCAGGTGAAGCGGCGGTTCCGCGTCGGCAACCTGTACGTGAACCGCAAATGTACCGGCGCGCTGGTCCACCGCCAGCCGTTCGGCGGGTTCAAGATGTCAGGCATCGGCAGCAAGGCCGGCGGTCCGGACTACCTGCTCCAGTTCGTCGTCCCGCGTACGATCACCGAGAACACCCTCCGCCGCGGGTTCGCCCCGGAGATCGGCAGCGAGGGGGAGTGACCAGGCGGCGGCGGTGGGACCGTCTGCCGCCGCCGACCTCACCTTTACACGCCTGCTCGCCGACGCTATCCCCCGGCCGACTCTTGGGGGAGGGTCTGCCCATGAAGCAGGGAATGTTCTGCGCCGTACTGGCGCTAGCTACGGCCGGGTGTGGGACTGCGCGGTACATCCACAAGGACAGCGACGGCGGGGTGATCGCCATGCCCGCCGACAACCGCTGGAACCGGGAGAAGGCCGTAGAACTGATCAAGGCGCACGTCGGACCGGGGTACCGAGTAGTGGAGGAGAAGGAGGTGGTGACCGGGCAGGAGACGACCAACCTGACCAACACCCAGACCGAGCCGACCGTCCACTCGCAAATCCCGTTTTTGCCGGCCCAGAAGCAGACCTCCACCCTCACCACCACCAGCCGCGACCTGACCGAGTGGCACATCGTCTATCAACGGGGCAACGCCCCGCCGGCCGGCTCGCCCGTACAGCAGTCCGGCGGGCCACTCCCGACGACGAAGTAACGCCTTCCCGCGACGGCCTCTCGACTTCGATCCTCACACCCCGGCCAGCCGTGGCGGTCGATCCGCAGGGCACCGGCGACGGGGTCACTTCCCCTTCGGGGAGAGCAGCACCTCGACCTGGTCCGGTTTCTTGTGCAGGTAGCGGGCGACGCCGCTGAAGAAGAACAGCAGCTGTTCGGCCCCCTCCTCGGCCATCCGCGGGGCGGACGGGCCGGCGATCCGCAGCGCGGCGGCGGCCAGCTTGCTGTCGCACTGCAGGTACACGTTCACCTGCGGCTTGAGCCGGCTCACCCCGTCCGCGTCCGGGGCGGTGCGGGGAGACTGGAGCACGGCCACCGCCTTCACCGGCACCGTCGGGAACAGGGTGCCGGCCTTCACCTTGCCGGTGGCATACCACACCACGCCGTGCTCGAACGCCCCGACCGTCTGCCACGTCAGCTCGCTGCCGCCCTCGTCCGCCCAGAAGAACTGCCCCTTACCCAGGTCGGTGATCTCCACACACGGCACCTTCAGCCGCTGCCACGCCAGCGAGGTGCGGTCCGGGTGGGCGAGCAGGAAGTCGTACACCGCCGGGTGGGCGGCGAAGTCGTCCTCGGTGGCCTTGGCCGCCAGGGTGGGGGCCTTGACGATGGCCGCGACCGCATCGCGGTGGGACTCGGCAACGAAGTCGAGCAGTTTCGGCTGGCTGGGCGCCGCCGGAGTGATCGGCTTACGCCCGGCCGGCGCGGCCTTCGGTTCGGCCGCGACCGCCCCGCCCCCGACAAGCAGGAGCAGGACGACTGCCACCGGAGAGCGGGGGATCACCATCGGGCACCTGACCGACGTGTGCGGGGGGTCTGTCGTCGCCAGAAATCATCGGCCCGGTTGCGCCGCTCGCGTGAGGGAATCCGGTTTCTCCACCCCCCGCCGCCCGTCCGGGTTGTCCCGCTTGCCCGGTCGGTGTGGTTCCGGCAAACGCTTCGGGCGGTGCGCGACGTGGCGAACGCGGGCGGCAGGGGTGCGGCGAATGACTGGGGATTTTGCCGCGTTCGGGCGGAGTTGTGGCGCAAGGTTGTGAGCCACCGGACCCGGGAGATGGCCGGGAGTCGGCCGCGGTCCGGACCTGTACCCGAAACGGATTCGCACATGAGACGGATGCTCTGGGCCGGGCTACTCGCCCTTCCGCTGGTGTTGACCACCTCTGCCCCCGCCCTCGCCCAGGGGTGCGCCACCGGGAGTTGCCCGCCGGGGTTCGGCGGGGGGGTTGGGCCGGTCCGCAGCAACCCGTGGCAGTGCGGAGCGTTCTGCTTCAAGCTGTTCGGCGCTTTGCACCAGGACGGCCCGCTATTCAACTATGGCCCGTACTCCGGGTACTACCCGTTTGCCCCGTACGGACCGTGGACGGCCGACCTGCGGTACACCGGCGGCGGGTGCGGGAAGTGCGGGCTGTTCGGCTGCGGCGGGCGGTGCGGACACGACGGGCTGGGCGGGCTGTTCCACCGCAACCGCGGGTGCGACGGGTGCCACAGCTACTCCATGTCCACGTTCCGCAACGTGTTCTCCCGTCTGCACCTGTTCCACAAGGATAGCGGGCATGCGGGCGGGTGTGGGGTGTCGGCCGCGTCGTGCAACGGGTGTGTGCGGGAGCGGTGAGAGATGAGCGTCGGGTCGGCCTTTCCGGTTTGCCCGGATCGCCGACCCGACGGAAGCGGGGCTGCCCCGAAACCGGCACCGTCTTCCTTCCCCTTACAGTTTCGTGAGGCATGATCTGACGCCATCCTCGGTGCGCACTCGCAGGGAGCTGCGACACCACTTTCACGGACACGAAAGGACCGAGTCGCCATGAAGAAGCTGTTCGCACTATTGGCGGTCGCTGCCGTCGCCCTCCTGACCGCCTCCACCGCCACCGCGGCCGGGCACGCCAACCCGTTTAACATCCCGGGCCACAGCGGCCACGCCGGGCTGTTCAAGAAGACCCCGCTGCCGGCCTTCCAGGCCGCCCCGTGGTACACCTACTGGCCGTACAACAGCCACTTCCAGACCCCGGCCCCGCTGCCCGGCGCGGAAGGGTTCGGCGGGGGCGGTTGGACGAACCCGTACTTCGCTCCGGCTTACGGCCCCGGCTACGGCCCCCACAAGTAACGCCTGGCGGAATCTCACAGGCCGGCGTTGGAAATCCCAGCGCCGGCCTTCTCATTTCTGACGAAAACCGCCCTTCAGTCCACCAATTCGCCTGCCCGGACGGGTATACTCTCGACGGTCGGATTCGAGCACCACATCGAGACTCATCAGCGGAGACTGCGATATGGCGGAGTTGTTGGGCCGGCTGGTGCCGGTCGGCGGGGGCGACCCCATCCCCTTGCTGTCCGAGGTGATGACCGTCGGCCGCCGGGAGTCGTGCGACATCTGCCTGAAGTTCAGCAACGTGTCCAGCGTCCACTGCGAGTTCGCCCTGCGGAACGGGCTGTGGACGGTGCGGGACATGGGCAGCAGCAACGGCATCAAGGTGAACGGCAGCCGCACCCTCCAGCGGACGCTCAAGCCGGGCAGCGAGGTGGCCATCGCCAGCCACAAATTCGTCATCGAGTACGAAATCCCCGACGGGGTGACCCTGGACGAAGCGGCCGACGGGGCCGAAAACGTGTTCGGGCAGTCGCTCATGGAGCGGGCCGGGTTGAGCAAGCCGAAGCGGTCGTGACCGCCGGCCCCGGCACACCGCCCGGAACGGGAGGCGTGCGATGGCCGGTCCGCTGGCGGGGAAGGTGGCGCTCATCACCGGGGCGTCATCCGGGATTGGGCAGGCGACGGCGGTGAACCTGGCCGAGGCCGGGGCGGACATCGCCCTGAACTATTACTCGCATAAGGCCGAAGCCGAGGCCACGGCCGAGCACGTCCGCACGCGGTTCGGCCGTCGGGTCATCCCGTTCAAGGTGGACGTGTCCGATCACGCCGCCGTCGAGCAGATGGCCGATGACACCGTGGCCCAACTCGGGCGGATCGATTACTTCGTGTCGTCCGCCGTGTACAGCGACCGCGAGCCGTTCCTCACCGCGAACCTGGACGGGTTCCGCAAGTCCCTTGACGTGAGCCTGATGGGGGCGTTCTACGGCCTGCGGGCGTGCTGCAACCGGATGGTGAAGCAAGGCGACGGCGGGGCGGCGGTGATCGTCAGCAGCCCGCACGGGCAGATCGCGTTCCCGAACTGCATGGCGTACAACATCGCCAAGGCCGGGCTGGACATGATGGCGAAGACGGCCGCCGCTGAACTGCTGCCGCACAACATCCGGGTGAACATCCTCTACCCCGGCTGGACCGACACCCCCGGCGAGCGGAAGTTCATGGACGATGCGAGCATCAAAGAGGCGGCGAAGGGGCTGCCGATGGGTCGGCTCGCCACGTCGGAGGAGATCGCCGCCGGGGTGCGGTTCCTGCTCGGCCCGGACGCGGCGTACATGACCGGCAGCATCCTGCACCTGGACGGCGGGCTGTTCCTGCCGTGGTGGTCGAAACGCGGCACCGGGGAGTTCTGAGTCACTGCTGGGTGAACCGCGGGCTGACCCCCGCGGGACACCAAGTCACTTTTGCAGGATGAGCTTGTTCCGCCGTGTGATGCGGAGACGGTAGCGCTCGCCGTCGTGTTCGATCCAGATTTCGCGGTTGTCGCCGAACAACTCCTCGGTGCGAATGGTCCGGTGTCCGGAA
Organism: Gemmataceae bacterium; assembly: GCA_947474875.1. Classification (GTDB taxonomy): domain Bacteria; phylum Planctomycetota; class Planctomycetia; order Gemmatales; family Gemmataceae; genus JALHQU01. Next base: position 5,594 of record CANJKY010000032.1, on the reverse strand, counting down.
CGCGATTCCGGGGCTTCGCCATCATCAGTTGGAGTGCCCAGCGGAGTCGGATCGTCTGGCATATCGCACCGAAATTGTTCGAAATAGAGAACGGGCCGAATCTCTGCTAAGCCATTCAGTTACACCGAATCAGCAGCGAATTACAACTGTTTTTCGTATCGCACCGTTGACTGTATCACCAGCGGTTGTAACGTAAAGGCGTCTTGTCGAGATTCAATCTCAACAAGACCGCCGAGCCTGCTCCGCCTCCGTTCGGGATGCGACGCCTTCGTCGCTCACCTTCCGTCGCCACGCGGCTCTTTACCAGTCCCGGACACCGGAGGTGCGCACATGCGCCGTCGCGGCTTCACGCTCATCGAGTTGCTGGTCGTCATCGCCATCATCGCCATCCTGATCGGCCTGCTCCTGCCGGCCGTGCAGAAGGTGCGGGAGGCGGCAAGCCGGCTGAAGTGCCAGAACAACCTGAAGCAGTGGGGGCTGGCCCTACACAACCACGAGAGCGCCCAGGGCAGTTTCCCGGCGTTCGCCGAGTACCCGAACACGTGGAGCGTGTTCGCCCGCCTGTTGCCGTATGTGGAGCAGGAGAACCTACAGCGGCTGGCCGACCTGAGCGTGCCGTACTCGAACCCGGTGAACGCCGCAGTGACGAAGACCCGCATCCCCATCCTGCTCTGCCCGAGCGAGGTGAACGACCGCGAGCGGCCGCCGAGTTCGCCCACAGGCAACACCCACTACCCGGCCAGCTACGCCGCCAACCTCGGCCCGTGGTTCGTGTACAGCCCGGCCGCCGGCGGTGGGGACGGGGCGTTCGCCGCCAACCGCCGGCTGCGGGTGACCGACTTCACCGACGGCACCAGCAATACGATCGGAGCATCTGAGGTGAAGGCGTACCAGCCGTTCCTCCGCGGCACCGGCATGCCGGCCGTCCCCGGCGCCGCCCCGCCGACCAGCCCGGCCGACGTGCTCGCCTACGGCGGCACCCTCCGCACCACCGGGCACACCGAGTGGGTGGACGCGAAAGTCCACGAGACCGGGTTCACCGCCGCCCTCCCGCCGAATACGAAGGTGGCGTACACCGAGGGCGGTGTGACCTACGACGTGGACTTCATCTCCAGTTCGGAGAGCGCCACCGCCGGCGCCCCGCCCACCTACGCCGCCGTCACCGCCCGCAGCTTCCACACCGGTGGGGTGAACGCCCTGCGGATGGACGGCAGCGTCGGGTTCGTCCGCGACGGCATCCCGCTCGCCGCCTGGCGGGCGCTCAGCACCCGGAGCGGCGGGGAAGTGATCGGGGACAACTGATGAAGCGGTTCGCCCACCTGATCCGCCGCGCCCACCTGTACCTCGGCCTGCTCCTGTTCCCGTGGGCCATCCTGTACGGCGTGACCTCGTTCCTGTTCAACCACCCGGCCGCGTTCAGCGACCAGCCGACCCGCACCTTCGGGAAGGAGGTGCTGGTCGGCACGCCGCTGGAATCGCTGCCAAGCCCGACCGAGCAGGCCGAGCGGGTGGTGAAGTTGTTAAACGACACGCAGCAGCCGGCCACGCCGTATGCACTCGGCGTCGGCGAGGTGAAGTACAACCGCGAGTTCGCGTTCGCCACGGTGAATGCGGACGGGCAGACGGTGAGCGTGCTGATCGACGTGAAGAACGGCAGCGGGACGGTGCGGAGCACGCCGGACAAGCCGAAGGCCGAGCCGCCGCCGAAGGCGCCGTTCGCGGTGGGGTCTTCGGACCGCGGGCGTCCCTCCCGCTCGGAGAATGCGGGCGGGACGCCCGCGGTCCCAGGGAAAGAAGCCATCAGGCTGGACAACCCGTTGCACGAGCGGGTGAAGGTGGCCATTCCCACCATCCTCGAACGCACTGGCTTCCCGCCCGGCGACGTGACCGTCACCTCGGTGCCCGAGCTGGTGTTCCCGGTCGAGGCGGACGGCACAACGTGGACGGCGACGTATAACCCGATGACCGGCGGCGTCGGCGGCACCCCGGCCGACGCCAAACCGGAGACCGAACTCGGCTGGCGGCGGTTCCTGCTCCGGCTGCACACCGCCCACGGCTACCCCGGCGAACAGAACGCCCGCTGGTTCTGGGCCGTCATCGTGGACGTGATGGCCGGGGTCATGTGCTTCTGGGGGCTGTCCGGCTTGCTCATGTGGTGGCAGATCAAGGCGACACGCACGATCGGGGCGGTGGTGTTAATGCTGAGCGCGACCGCCGCCACCGCCCTCGGGTTCGCCATGCATGCCGCCATGACCGGGTGAGGGTGTGGTATCATCGCGGCTATTCCCCCCAGAGGAACCGCCATGAGCGAGCCGCTCTCCCGCCGCGATGCGTTCCGACTTGGTGTCGGAGTTTTGGTCGCCGGTTCCGCGACCGGGCGAGTCACCGCCAACGACCCGAAGCCCCCAGCCGACACCCCATCCCGATCGTTCCTCACTCCGGCGAAGGACTTCGAGGACGTGAGCCGCGGGAACCCCATCCCGCACACGCTGCACGGCGAGGCGCTGGTGAATGCGCGGCTGACACCCGAAACGTGGCGGCTGGACGTCGCGGCCGAGGACAAGGCGAAGATCGAGAAGCCGCTCACCCTCGACCTGTCCGCCCTGCACAAGCTCGGGGAGAAGCACGCGGTGCGGTTCCTGAAGGCGATGCAGTGCAACAACATCGCCCGGCCGCTCGGCCAGGGGCTGTGGGAGGGCGTTCCCCTCCGCGTCGTGCTCCAGGCGTGCGGCAAGCTGATCGACGTGCGGCGGCTTTTCTACTGGGGCTTCCACAACGACGATCCGAAGCAGATGTTCCGCTCGTCGCTGGCGTTGAACCAGGTGCTCGACGCCCCGCCCGGCGAACTGCCGCCGTTCCTGGCGTACAAGCTGAACGGTGCGCCGATCTCGCTGGAACGCGGCGGCCCGGTGCGGATGCTGGTGCCGTGGGCGCACGGGTTCAAGTCGGTCAAGTGGCTCCAGAAGGTGGCGCTGACGAACCGGTACGATGCGAACGACACCTACGCCGAGCAGAACAACGACCCGGAGTCGTACCTGAAGACGGCCGCATACTTCGACAGCACCAAAGAGGAGATGTACGCAGCCGGAAAGCCGGTGGTGGTGCGGGGTACGGCGATGGTCGGCTGGCCGGGGCTGGAGCGGGTCGAATACTGGCTGCGGGCCGACGCCAGCACCGGCGGCAAGCTGGCCGAAGACGACCCGGCGTGGGCGACGGCCGAGTGGCACCCCGGCGTCATTGACCCGCCGCCGAAGGACTGGGGCGGCGGGCTGCCGGACGGGGTGCTGCCGAAAGACGTGTGGGGGTTCACCGCCGCCGGCCAACCGAAGGAGTGGCCCCTGACGTACAGCGTTGCCCACTGGACGGTGACTCTCAAGAACCTGACGCCCGGCAAGTACGAACTGCGGGTGCGGACCGTGGACAAGAACGGGTTCGCCCAGCCGGAGCCGCGACCGGGCCAGCGGTCGGGCAAGAACCTGTTGCAGTGCAAGCTGTTCAGCGTGACCTCGTAGTGTTACGCCCGGGTTCCTTCGTTCAATCATTCCTCCCCGTTCGGCCGCCTTCCGAGTCAAGTTGGGGAACTCTTGCCGTCGATAACGGATGTGCCGGGTTCTCCGTCAACCGACACGGATTGGGTGCCGTCCATGCCGCGTTCGACTCAACTTGCCCTGATTGCCGCGGTCGCCATCGTCGCCACCGGCGGGTGTTCGCGTCAGTCGTTCCGCGAGCGGACGGACAAGGACGTCGAGGCCATCATCAGCCAGAAGAACGTCGTCCCGAAATGGCAGGTGCAGAACTGGCACGTGTACCCGGACCCGCGGGCCCGGTACGCCGACCCGTCCAACCCGGACTTCCCGCCGTACCCGCCGGATGATTACGCCACCAAGGTGCTGTCCCCGAACCCGCAGCGACCGGGCCAGGGTGGGGTCGGGCGGAACGAGGGCGACGGGTACATCAAGCAGATCACGGAGTGGGACGCCCAGAACCGGGCGGAGGACGGCGCCGGCCCTCCGGGGGCCGCCGCCGGGCCGGCCGCGGCATCCGACGGCGGCGCCACCGCCGACGGGTCGGGGTATAAGGTCGCCCTGCAATCGAACGAGCGGATGTACCGCATCCGGCTGGATCAGGCGGTAGAACTCGGGCTGTACAACAGCCGCGAGTTCCAGGACCGCCGCGAAGACCTGTACCTGGCCGCCCTGCCGGTGTCGCTCGAGCGGTTCGGGTTCTCCGCCCAGGCGTTCGCCGCCGAGCGGATGCTCCTGTCGCTCGGCGGACGGGAGACCAGCCCGGTCGGCCAGCAGTGGCAGATCAACACGTCCGCCGGGTTCGGCCGACGGTTCAGCACCGGGGCGGCGCTGCTGGTGCAGCTGGCCAACCAGGTGGTGGTGGACCTGAGCAGCGGGCGACCGTCGGTCAGCGCGGGCACCCTCGGGCTGACCCTCACCCAGCCGTTCCTGCGGGGCGGCGGGTTTGCCGTCACCCTCGAAGCCCTCACCCAGGCGGAGCGGAACCTGGTGTACGCCATCCGCTCGTTCGCCCACTTCCGCTCGGTGTTCTTCGTGGCCCTCACCGGCCAGGGGGCTTACACGAACAGCCCGTACGGGCTCCAGGGTTTGTCGGTGAACCTGGGCCGGGGCATCGGGTCCAACCTGACCGCCAACCCGGTCGGGTATTTGCCCACCATCCTGCGGTCGGCCATCCTGGCGAACGAGCGGAGCAACGTCGCCGCGTTCGAGCAATACCTGCGGCAGTACCAGAACCTGGAGGAGGGCGGGGCGGTCAACAAGCTCCAGGTCGGGCGGATCGAACAACAGTTGCTCCAGGGGCGGGTGACGGTGCTGCTGCGGACGCAGGAGTACATCGACAACATCGACAACTTCAAGCTGCAGCTGGGGCTGCCGGCCACCTTCCCGCTCGAACTGGACGAGACCCCGCTGCGGCCGATCCGCGACCAGTTGGGGCGGATCGAGCAGGTGTACGAGCAGTTCCGCCAGTTCGAGGCGGCGGCCGGCCGGTTCGACGTGAACGAGCCGGCCGCCGCCCTCCGCGACCGCTGGCGGAAGTTACTCACCGACTCCGACCTGACCCGCGGCAGCACTCTCGCGAAACAGTACCCGGAGGCGGCCGACCGGCTGAAAGGGCGGACGAACGACGACCTGAACAAGCTGGCCGCAGGCCTACGGGAGCGGCGACGGCAACTGCTCGACGCCCGGGCGGAGAAACTGAAAGCCGGTCAGTCGGTCGACGCCGAAGACCGCGAGCTGGAACAGGGGTCGGTCGACCTGGACCGGGCCGAGTTCGAGTTGTCCATTCGGCGGTACGAGGCCCGCCCGTGGGCCGGTGAGGCGGACGTGAAAAAGCGTGAGGGACTGCAAGCGACGATGTTCCGGGAGGTACTGAACAACGGGATGCTGGTGGTGGTCCCCGCCCGCAACCAGCGGTTGGATGAACTCCGCACCCGCTGGCCGGACGCCCCCGCCCTGGTGGTGGATGACCGCGACCTGATCCGCGCGCCGCTGGACGACGCCTATCAATCTGTTGAGGCGGCCGCACTGAATAACCGGTACGACCTGATGAACGCGCGGGCCCAGGTG
>CANJKY010000031.1 GCA_947474875.1 Gemmataceae bacterium | reverse complement strand
GCCGGCGGGGGGGCCGGGGCCGAGGGCGCCGCCGGTTCGGGCGGGGCGTTCGGGTCTGCCCCTTCGGGCAGGATCGGGATTTCGCGCGGGTCCATGACGAAAGAGTACGGAACTGTGGGCCGACGAATCCCTCTTCGCCGCGACTGAAAGGAGCGGAGCCAGTCACCTCGCTCCTTTCAGTCGCGGCGAAGATCCTCGCCACCTCCCACGCGGCGAGCCCGGGATGATGGCGGCGGGACGGGCAGGTGATCCTGGGACACGCGGCGTGCCGGCGGTGGTAGCCGCTGTCGCGACTGGCGTTAGCACATTTCTCACAGCGTGTCCTATACCCATACCAGGCGACACGTGTGCTTCACCGACCCTCGCGCCGAGAGGGTCCGCTCCGCGGTTGCGGAACCGTCGGCGGTGACCAGTGTCTAATCCAGGGCCGAAACCTCACCCGCCGCCGGGGCGCCCCCCGGAAGGTTCCCGTTGCACACGCCCCTGGAAATCATTCTCGGCGCGGATCAACTGCCCGCCCGCCACGCACGACGGACCCAGCTGTTCGAGTGGGCTCAGTGGGTGTTCGGCCGCGCGACCCCGTACCCGCTCACCCGGATCGGGTGGATCGATGCCCTCCGCGCCGCCGTTTGCCTGTGCATCGTGGCCGGGCACAACGGGGTGCCGGCGTGGCTGGGAGAGGCGTCCGGGGGTGGGTCGGCGTTCGACGCGTTCAACCGATACCGCCCGGGCACCGAGTGCTTCCTGGCGGTGTCCGGGTTCTTCCTCGGGTACATGCTCCGGTCGCGGGGCACGCCCACCTTCTCCGTCCGCGGGTTCCTGCACAGCCGGGTGATCCGGCTGGCGGTGCCGTACTGCGCGGCGGTGACGCTGGCGTACCTGCTCTGGCTGGCCGCCGCGTGGGCGGTCGAGGGGTACCGCCCGCCGCCGTCGGCCGCCGGGGTGGTGGCCGACTACCTGTTCGTCACCGACCTGGTCGGCAGCCCGTGGGCGGTGTACTCGTTCTGGTCGCTGGCCACCCTGTTCCAGGCGTACTTCCTGTGGACCGGGCTGTTCTGGGTCGTGCGGCTGTCGTTCCTGGCCGCCGGCGACCCGCACTACCACCGGCGGACGACGGCTGTGCTGTCCGCGTTGGCGGTCGGGCTGGTGGGGTGGGGCGGGTGGGTGCTGACGCTCCCGCACTCGGGGGCGCGGTGGATGCTGCCGGAGAACGTGGCGTACCTGGCCGCCGGGTGGCTGGTGTATCAGGCGGTGGTGGGACAGGCCGGGCGGTGGGTGGTGCCGTTCGCGGTCGGGGTGCTGTTCGCGGCCGGGGTGGCGAGCGGCAGCCCGCGGCCGGTGTACGCGGCGGCGGTGGCGGTGGTGCTGGCGGTGGCCGCCCGTGCCGGGACTACGAACCTGCCCCGCCCGGCCCGGTGGCTGGCGGTGGTCGGCACCTACTCGTTCAGCATCTACCTCACCCACGGGTTCGTCGGGGCCAAGGTGTACCGGCTGGCCGACCGGCTCGGCTGCCCGGCGACCGCCGCCACCGCCGTCGCCCTGTTCGCCCTGACCGTGGCGGTCAGCGTCGGGCTAGGGGTGGCGTTCTACCACCTGGTGGAGAAGCGGGTGTTCGCCGGGATGCGGCCGCCTACTTCAGAGTCATCAGGTACTCGATCAGGTCCCGCACCTCGCGGTGGGTGAGCGCCTTGTCCACCGCCGGCATGGCGCTCACCGGGTCGGTCTTGGTGTCGATGTCCGCCGCCTTCACGCTCACCGTCTTGCCGTCCGCCGTCTTCACCTCGTAGTTCCCCTTGTCCTCCTTCACCAGCGTGCCGGCGACCACCTGGCCGTCGAGCAGGGTGAGGGTGATGCCGGCGTAGCCGGGGGCGATCTTCGCACTCGGCTTGACCAGCGATTCGAGGATGTAGTCCCGCGTCTTGTCCGGGTATCGTTTCACCAGCCCGGACAGTTCCGGCCCGGCCACCCCGCCACTGCCGTCGACCTTGTGGCACCGCACGCACTGCGCCGCCGTGGGGTTGAAGAAGATGTCCCGGCCGCGCTCGGCGTCGCCGCCGGTGCGGCTGACGGCGAACCGCCCGACCGGGTCGGCCGGCAGCTTGGCCTCGTACCGTTTGCCGAGTTGCTTCCACTTCTCGAAGCTCGACGCCTTCAGCACGTCCCACACGTCCACCTGGAGTTCGGCCGGCACCTGGCCTGCCACCAGCTTCTCCGCCCAGTTGTCCAACTCCGTTGTCGCCCCCTTCAGCCGGCTGAGGGTGGCAACGGCCCGCTGCCGCTCGGCGGTCGGGGCGGCCGTGTCGTTCAGCACCTTCACCAGCGGTTCGACCGCCTTCGCCGGGTCCACGTCGGCCAGCCGGTCGCGGGCGGCGGCGCGGAGCAGGGGGGAAGCGTCCGTAACCGCGGTGGTGTACGCCGCCTCGAACTTGCCCGACTTGCGATCGGCCAGCAGCCGCAGCGCCGCCGCACGCAGGTTCACCTCTTTCTTCGCATCAGCGGCCCACGCAGCGAACTGGTCCTCGTCCGCCTTCACCCCGAGCTTCGAGATCAGCCCGACGGCATCCGTCTGGAGTTGGCCGGAGGTGTTCGCCAGCAGGTCGTTCAGCCCGGCCTCGACGATCGCCGCCACGTCCTTCCCGCCTCGCTTCGTCAGCGGCCGCCAGAACCCCGTCACGCGGTCGCGGTTGCCCAGCTCGGCCCAGTCCCGCAGGCAGGCCAGCGCTTCGCCCCGCACCGGCGGGGAGTACGCCGGGTTCACCACCACGCCGAAGACCGCCTTCGCCTGGTCCGCCCCGCCGAGCCGGTACGCGGCGTGGACCGCCCGCCGCGCCAGCGGGTCGGACTTGGCCGTGTCTGCAGCGGCCAGCGCCGCCGCCAGTTTCGGGTACTCGCTCTCCAGCGGCAGGTCGTGAACCGCCCGCGCCGCCTCGGTCCGCACGGTCAGGTCGGCGTCGGCCAGGAACTGCGACACCCGCTTGTCACCGAGCTTCCGCTGGGCCAGCACCGCCGCCAGCCGCACCGCCGCGGCCGGGTCGGTCGCCCGGCGGTGGATGGCGTCCGGGTCGTTCAGCCGGGCGAGGGCGGTGACGGCGGCGTGTCGCAGGAACGGGTCGGCATCGCCGGCCGTCTTCGCCAGGAAGAACAGCGGCTCGGCCGCCGGCTTGTGCTTCAACTGGCCGAGCGCCTGGGCGGCGAAGAACTTCACCCGCGGGCTGGCGTCGTCGAGCAGGCCGAGCAGTTGGGCCGCGGCGTCGGCGTGGCGGCGGTCGCCGACGATCTTCGCCGCCTGTGCCCGCACCTCGGCATCAGCGTCGGCCAGCAGTTCGGCCACCGCCTTCAGCACCGTCAGGTCTTTGCGGCTCATCTGCCACAGCCCCCACAGGCCGTGCAGCCGGGCGAGTTGGTTCGCGTTCCCCCTCGCCGTCTTCGTCAGCGTGTCCGCCTCCTTCTTCTCCGCCAGGGCGAACTGCGCCCGTTGCCGCACCTTGTAGTCGGGGTGTTCGAGCAGCTTCGCCAACTCGGCCGGCTTCCGTTTGGCGAACCCCTCGGCGAACAGTTCCTTCGCCTCCTTCACCGCCGGGTCGTTCAGCTTGGCCGGGTCGAACACGGTGTAGACCCGCCCGCCGGCGCTGCCCCCGTCCCACTTCAGGTCCACGAAGTCGGACACGTACAGCTTGCCGTCCGGCCCGAACTCGGCGTCCGTCGCCCGGATGGGTTTGAGGAAGTCGTGGTAGTCGACGATCTCGAACCCGGCCCCCTGCGGCTTCAGCTTCCACGCCTCCAGCCCGCCGTCGCCGGTGTAGTTGCACATGATGAACGAGTTCTTGTACCGGTCGGGCAGGCTGGTGCCGCTGGTGAACAGGAATCCGCTCGGCCCGGTGCCGATGCTTCCCACACACGGCACGATCCACGCCGGCTGACCGGCATGCGGCAGGTGCCACATCCGCTCGGCGTGCCACGGACCGGTCAGGTACGGGTCGGGGATGGTCTGGTACGCCATGTTCCACCCCGAATCGCCGCCGTCGCACACGTACACCAGCCGCCCGTGGTCGCCCTTGTCGCAGTTGTTGTCGTCGGCGAACAGGTTGCCGAACTGGTCGAACGCCAGCTCCTGCGGGTTCCGCAGCCCGCGGTGGACCACCTCGAAGTTCCGCCCGTCCGGGTCGCACCGGAACACCGCCCCATTCCGCGGCCCCTCGAACTGCCGCCCCTCCCGGCTCTTCACGTTGAACCCGCGGTCGCCGACGCTGAAGTACAGCCGGCCGTCCGGCCCGACGGTCAGCCCGTGCAGGTCGTGCCCGTAGAACGCGATGTTCACCCCAAACCCCGTCAGCAGCTCCTCCCGCTTGCCAGAGGTGCCGTCCTCGTTGTCCTTGATCCGCCACAGGCTGGGGATGTTGGTGACGTACACGTTACCGTTCCACGCCAGCACCCCGGCCATCAGGCCGTCGAGCGGCTGGTTGAACCCGCCGGCGAACACGGTGCTCTTGTCCGCGTACCCCTTGCCGGTGGTGTCCTCCAGTCGCCGCACCTGGTCGGCGTGTTTGGTGAAGTATTCGAACCCACCGGGCAGCTTGTCCGCCCACTTGTGGTATGCCTTCAGCCGGTCGTCGAGGGTGCGAATCTGCAGGTCGTCGTCGAGGAAGAAGGTGAACTTGAACGCCGGGTTGTCGCGGTTCTCGGCCGCCCCCTGCCCCAGCCGGTACTCCTCGGCCACGAACACCCGCCCCTTGTCGTCCACGCTGATGGCGACCGGCGAGGCGAGCATCGGCTCGGCGGCGAACAGCTCCGCCTTCATGCCCGGCGGCAGGCGGAACGCGGCCATCTGCTTCCGGGCCTTGTCCTTGCCGTCCGGCAGGTCGGGTTCCTTCACCGGCTCCTGGGCGACGGCGACGAGAACTGCGGACAGCGCGACGAGGACGGCGAGCGGCAGGCGGGGCGGCATGAGACACCGGAAGCGCGAGGGCGGTGGGGAGGGACATCGTAGCATAACGGACGGCTCCGGCACAAAGCCCAGGGACGGCCGTCCCTGGGCTTCAGAGGCTTCTCATGATCCACGTCCTCGCCACCATCGACGTTCAGCCCGGCAAGCGGGCCGAGTTCCTCACGCACTTCGCCTGGGTGACGCCGCAGGTGCGGGCCGAGGCCGGGTGCATCGAGTACGGGGCGGCGGTGGACACCCCGACGCCGATCGCGGTGCAACCGCCGCTGCGGCCGGACGTGGTGGTGGTGGTGGAGAAGTGGGAGAGCCTGGCCCACCTGCACGCGCACCTGGCCGCCCCGCACATGGGCGAGTACCGCCAGCGGGTGACCGGGATGGTGAAGGGGGTGTCGCTGCAGGTGCTGGAGCCGGCCTAATCGCGGGGGGCGAGCGGGTGGAAGCCCACGAGTTGAGACGGCCGTTTGGGCGGCAGCCGGTGGAGCAACTCGGCCGTCTTCTTCGCCTCCTCGTAAGCGATCCACAACTCAAGTTGTTTCCGCCAGACGGCATTCGGATCGGGCGGACCGTGGTCGGCGAGTTGATCGATCTCGCGGCCGATGCGCTCCAGTTTCGCCCGGCGCCGGGCTGTCAACTCGTCGACCGTCTGTTCATCCCGGTCGACCGGGTTGAACAGACGGTCGACTGGGATGGGCTTGATGTCCAAGTTGGGTGGCTTGTCCTTTTGAGACAAACTGGTCAGCACGCGGCCCACACCGATGACCAGGACCAAAAGTAGACCCCCGCAGCGGAGGAGGGTCGTTCTCGCAGAAACATCTTCTTCGGTCTGGGCAGGTGTAGCAGCCGGCTGGCTCGTGGTCCGGGCGGCGAGCCGGTTGATCATCTCCAGGACTTGCTCCGGGGTCATCGGCGGCGGGCGGTCGAGCGCGAGCGACAGTGCCCAACACTCCTCCTCATGCCACTCGCACCCGCGACAGTGCCGCAGCAACACCTCGTCGTCGCACCCGGCCTCTTCGAGCGCGTCCGCCAGGATGGGCAGCCGGTCGAACGCCCGCTCGGCCTCGATCCCCTTCGCCAACGCCAGCACCGTCTCCGTCCGCCACGCCGGGTCGAACGACCGCGGCGACCCGTCCGCCGTCGGCGGCGGGTGCGGGATACAGGTGGTCGCGGGGTCGTCAGTCACACCGTCAGTTTACCCGATGTTGCCTTCGGTCCGGTAGCCGGTGAGCCGCGGCAGCCAGCAGCGAACGGCGGCGCGGTAGCGGCGGTACGGGTCGCCGAAGCGGCGCTCCAGGTCGGCCTCCTCCCACGGGCGGACGAACAGGTGCCACACCGGCCCGCCGACCGCCGCGTACAAGATCACCGCCGGCGAGCCGAGCATCAGCCCGACCGCCACCCCCTGCGTCAGCCCGGCCACCGCCATCGGGTTCCGGATGTACCGGTACGGTCCGACCACCACGAGTTCGCGCGGACAGTCTGTCGGCATCGGCGTGCCCCCGCCGCGGACGGCCATCAGCACCCCGCTGGTGACGCCGAGCGATCCTCCCAGGGCGAACAGGCCGACGCCGATCCAGAAACTGACCGCCGATGGGAACCGCCACGCGTCCAGCCCGACGGCAGATTCGATCGCGTACACGCCGGCCGGAAGCACGACCAGGAACAGCGTCCAGAACACGACTAACTGGGCGAGCGTCTTGAGCACGTTCCACCCGGCCGACGCCGGCCGAGCTTCCCGCCCGCGGAGGTAGCCCATCATGGTGCCACCTCCCGCGGTCGGAACTGCCACACGAGCAGGCCGGGCACGACCAGCGACGGGGTCATCAGAATTGCCCCAAGCGCGGCGTCGCCGGTGAGGGCGGTGAGCGTCCAGCAGTACAGGGCGGCGTACCCGGCGGCGCCGGCGTAGACGCACAACACCGGCCACGCCCACCGGCGGCGGAGGTGTAACCCGATTCCGGCCACGGCGGACGTGCCGATGAACAGCAGGGCGTCGGCCACGCCGAACGCGAGCAGGGTCGAGTCCGGGGCGTCGGCGGCGCGGAAGTACGGGCGGGACAGTGGGACGGCGAGGAGGATCACCCACCACAGGAACGCGCCGGCCGCTTGCAGGATGAGGTAGGCGACGGCCAGACGACGCATGGGCAACCACCTCGGCCCGGCCGCCCCCCCCGCGGCTCGCCGGTTCACACCGGGACGATACGGAGGCCGAGTAGCCGGTCGTGCGGCCCGCGGGTCGGGTTGCGAAGGGCCAGCCCGACCATCAGCGGCAGGGCGGCGACGGCCAGCAGCCAGCAGCCGGTGCGGAACGCCACCCAGTGCGGCGCCTGCCATTGGACGAACAGCGACAGGGACAGCAGCAGGGTGAACGGAAGCCACACGAGCAGCTCCCGTAGCCCGCACAGGAACCGCCCGGCCTTGCGGCCGTCCCGCTTCACCAGCGTCAGCCCGGCGAACCAGTACGCCAGCCCGCCGCGGAACAGGATCGCGCACGCCGGCCACACCACCAGCGGGAGGGAGAGCAGGAGGGTGAAACACACGTAGAACACGACGCGAACAGCCTGAGGCGGGGGAACGATCACCGAGTCGGGCGTTAGAGTGCGGGCTCGCTCGATCCGCATGGCTAACTGGAACGCCTGCCAGTAAGAGTTGGTGTCGTCCGGTTCTTCGGCAGAGCGGTCGTTGATCGTTCGCAACAGAGCCGCCTCCGGGCGGTTCAGCCGCTGGTAGAACGACTCGGAAATCTCCCGCTCCCGCTCACTCATGCGGCGGAGCGAGGCGAGGGTGGCCGGCAGGTTCTCGTCTTCGAGGGCGGCCGCCACCCGGCGTAACTCCTCGGGCGCCAGTTGCACTGTCAACCGTCCGGGTCGCACAGACTTGTAGTCCGTTTTCCGCTCGGCCTGCCGGTTCAGGTCGGCGATCAACTGGTGCCGCTTCTCGGGCGTATCGATCCACTGCTCGTAACTGTCCTGCCGGCCCACCTCGATGTCGGAGGCGATTGCGAACCCGAACGACGGAATCCAACTGACCAGCAGCATCAGGAACAGCCCGAACGCCATCAGCATGCCCTGCACGGTCAGGTGCCCGGCCCGGATGCCGGCGGTCACCTCGGCCGGGTGCTGGCGGTTCTCTTTCAGATCGGCATACAGATCGTCCAGGTCGCGGTAGCGGTCGGCGAACAGGTCGTCGGCGATCGCCTTGGCCCGTGGCGGGAGGGGTGCCCGCACCGGCTCCTTGCCGTGCCGCGTCACCCCTTCCAGGGTGAGGGCGGTGACCTGCTTGACGAACTTCATGGCGTCGAACGCCCCGCCGGGGTAGCGGGATTTGGTCTCGCCGGCGGCGACGGCCTGGCCGGTGGGCAGCGGGAAGTCGAGCAGTTGCGCCCGCCCGCCAGCCTCCACCCACACCTGCTCGCTGCTCAGCACCTTCGGCTGCGACCCGTCCTCGCTCGCGTCCACCAGCTCGCCGACCACCTGCTCCAGGATGCCGCGGGCGCACGCCCACGGGAGCGGGGCGGTCGGGGTGACCACGTCCGGCAGGGGCGCGCCGGCCGGGGCGACGTACGCCACCCACGCCCGGTCGCCGCCGCCCCAGTTCACCGTCCCGTGCCCGACTGCTCGCAGGCGGGCGGGCCGCACCACCGGCTCGTCGAACACCGAGTCGTCGCCCGTCCCTGGGGGTTCCACCCGCAGGATCACCCGTCGACCGAGTGACCGGTCCTCGCCCGCCCACACCTCCCCGCCGTCGTCGATCTCGCACACCTTGCCGGTGACCACGAACCCGCCGACCGCCGGCGGCAGGGGGACGACCGACTTCATCACCCGGTCGAGCGGGTTCGGGTACGGGCTGACCAGCCGGTGCCGCTGGGCGGCGGCCAGCCGGCGGACGACGCGGGTGCCGGCGGCGAAGTCGTGGGCCCCGCGGTGGCCGTGTTCGCTCCGCCGCAGTTGGAGCAGCAGCACCGCCAGCAGGAGGAAGAACGCCGGCACCCCGAGCAGGATGGCCGCCGCCTTGCCGGTGACCGCCGCGGCGATCACCCCGGTGCTGAACATGAGCAGCCAGACGGCGTTGAACACCAGCGTCCGCACCCCGGCCCAGAGCAGCCCCGGCGGCCCGGACCGGCCCAGCCGTACCACCCGCAGCCGCAGCAGCCGCTTGCCGGGGGTGGTGCCGAACACCCCCTCGCCGACGGTGAAGTACAGCAGGGTGACCAGCAGCGACGTCCAGTTGAACTCGCCGACCGCGTACCGGAACGTGTCCCAGTCGCCGAACGTCAGGTGGTAAAGGACGTCCAGCGGGAGGGCGACGGCGAACACCGCCACGCAGTCGATCAGGTACGCCAGCACCAGGCTCCGCACGTCCGCCGGCTTCTGGCTGGCCGGCAGCTGGTCGAGCAGGGCGTCACGGAGTTCTTCGAGCGACTGGTACCGCCGCCCGCGGTCCCGCTCCAGCCCCTTGAGCACGATGCGGTCGAGCTCGGCGGGCACGTCCGGCCGCCGCGGTCGCAGCGACGGGGCCGGCTCGGAGATCACCTTCGCCAGCACCGCCGTCAGGCTGTCGTGCTGGTGCGGGGCGCGGCCGGCGAGCAGGTAGTACAGGGTGGCGCTCACCGCGTACACGTCCGAGTCGTACCCCACCGGCTCGTGCCGGATCTGCTCCGGCGGGGCGAACAGCACCGTGCCCAGGAACGTGCCCGAGTGCGTCAACTGCTTGTCCGGGGTGCTGCCGGCGAGCGACTTGCTCAGCCCGAAGTCGCCCACCTTCACCCGGTCGTCGTCCGTCAGGAAGCAGTTGGACGGCTTCACGTCCCGGTGGATCACCCCCAGCCGGTGGGCCTCGATCAGCCCGTCGATCACGTCCAGGATGCGGGTGACCGCCTCGGCCACCTTCATCGGCCCGCGGTCGTCCACCACGTCCTTGAGCGTCTTCCCCGGCATCAGCTCCATGACGATGAACGGGCGGCCGTTGTCCGCGTCGGCGCGGATGACGAACACGCACCGCGGGTGGCTGATCTGGCTGGCCAGCCGCCCCTCTTGGCGGAACCGCTCGACCGATGCCGGGTTAGTGCTCAGCCGGCGGGACAGCAGCTTGACCGCCACCCGCTCGCCCGTCTCCGGCGCCTCCGCCTCGTACACGTTCCCCATCCCGCCGCCGCCGATGTACCGCATCAGCCGGAACCCGCCCACGCTCGCCGGCGCGGACTCGGTGCTGGCCGTCGGGTCGGTGGCGGACGAGTCGGCGTCCACCGATCGGGTGACGGCGTAGTCCGGTTCATCGCCGGCCGGCGGGTCCGGGTCGAACGACAGCAGGGCGTTGACGGCGGACGGCTGAACGACCGGCGGGAGAGTCTCGTCATTCGCCGACCAGCCGCGGATCTTCTGCCCGCAGTACATGCAGAACGGGGGCGGGGCCGTCGGGTCGGCGGCGTCGATCACCTGGCGCGAACAGCGTGGGCAGGAAAAGGGCATGACCGTTCCGGCGGGCCGGGCTGACGGGGAGTTCGCCCGGCAGGCACGGGAATTATGCGGAACCGGCGGAAAAGCTCAAGCCGAGTAGAGAACGGATGTGCGCAATGCGGGGTGGAGTTGTGACGCGTGTCTGGAACCGGGAACGCAGTGACCGGGTGATCCGAAAACCACCCGGTCACTGCGTTCCCGGTTCCAACGGTCGGTGTTACTTCTTCTCGGCCTTCGGCTTGGGCGGGCCCTTCGGTCCGCCTTCGGCCTTCGGCTTGGACGCCGGCCGCTCCTTCTTCTCCGTCGCGGTGGCCGCTTTCGGCGTGTTATGCTTCTGCGTCAGGCTGGCTTCCGTCCACCACGGGCTGAGCCGCTTGATCTTGTACAGCACCTTCTCCCGGTCCGCGCCGGTGGCGGTGGCCAGCTTCGCCTTCAGCTTCCGCATCTTCGCCTTGCGGTGGTACCGCCGCTTCAACTCCGTCTGCCGCTCGATCATGGCCCACGGTCTCCGGTGTCGGTCGCCTGTCGGTGACGAAAAGAGTGATTACACTAGCGGTGCGGCCGACCGCCGACAAGACGACGGAAGGAATTTCAGTGCTCCGCTGGCTCCGCTCGCTGGTCCGCCGTCCCGCCTCACCCGCGGCGTTCGACGCCGCACGGGGGGAGTTGCTCGAACGCTGGTTCCGGACTGCTTCCGGTGCCGGCAAACCGAAGTGGCTGACGTGGGCGGCGTGGGAATCGGCCGGCGAGCCGCTGTTCGTCCGCGACCTGGCGTTGGTGCCGGTGGTGGTGCGGTTCGAGCCGGTGCCGGGCGGTCCGCTGGACGACGTGCCGCAGGCGCGGGAGCCGCGGCCGGTGGTGGCGGTGTTCCGCTGGGTGCGGGGCTACTGGACGACCGACGGCCGGGCGGTGTTCAACCTCACCCCGCAGCAGGTGGCGGCGCAACTCAAATGAGGATGACCGCGCGAACCTGCGGCGGGGGAACTGTGTCCCCACCCCAACTCAGCATGCACCGGAGTTCGCCGTGATCCGACCGACCTCCCCGGAGGACACCGCCGCCATCCTGGACCTGGCCGTGTCCTCCGGCCTGTTCCCGTCGGATGCCACCGCGGAGGTGGCCGGGGTGCTGGCCGGGTGTCTCGACGGGGGCATGGGGCCGGACCACTGCTGGGTGACGGACGACGACGGCGGGCCGGTCGGGGTGGCGTACTTCGCGCCGGAGCGGATGACCGAGGGCACCTGGAACCTGTACATGATCGCCGTGCGGCCCGACCGTCAGCGGCAGGGGCGAGGGGCGGCCCTGGTCCGACACGTCGAGCAGGCGGTGGCCGCCCGCGGCGCCCGCATCCTGTTGGTCGAGACGTCCGGGCTGGCCAGTTTCGAGCGGACGCGGGCGTTCTACCGCAAGTGCGGGTACGACGAGGAGGCGCGGATCCGCGACTTCTACAAGGCGGGCGACGACAAGGTGGTGTTCCGGAAGGCACTTCCCGCAGGGGACTGACGCCTGCGGCTCACCGCGCGAACTCGTCCCTCAGGAACGCCTGAGTGTCGTCCCACAGGTCGGCCGCCTTGTCGAAGTTCACCGCCATCGGCTTCACCTGCGTCGGGGTGAGCAGCGCCTTCGGCAGGTCGGCCTTCACGTTCGGATTCAACGGGATCT